>NZ_LBJU01000102.1:0-79736 GCF_028128835.1 Bradyrhizobium sp. CCBAU 65884
TTGCCGCCATCTTTGGCACAGCGACGCGAATCTAATGCGAATCTACGATTGCGAACTTGTGACTCGGGACACTAGCAGAGCATCGGCTTGACGGCACGCACACAGTGCACAGAAATGCGTTTCTCAATCCACGGTCTCACCCCGACATCACCATCGCGGAGCTCCCGGCCGTGGAAACGCTGCTGTGTTCGCCGCAAATCTGCACCGGCAGATCACTGAGGGCTTTGAGTACGCTTTCGCAGTCTATCTTGGCCGCATATGTTGTTGCGGTCTCGATGGATACCCATCGGGCTCGTGGTTGCGCTGAAGACGCTTGGCATCGGCGCGGGGCAGGGGGTTGTCGCCGCGCCCCACTGCTGCGTGAGACGTCGCCTCCCATTAATCTCGCGGGCGCCTGAGCTGGCCGGAGTACACCGCGACCGTAATAAATCCGATCGCTGTAACCGGGCCTGTCATTCGACCCATGTCTCGCCAGTGGCGGCATCACTTGCGAGTTCTGACGCGAGAACAGGACCAGAAAGGGTCTCCATTGGTCTACCCGGACAAGGCAATCTCATCGAGCGCGTGCCCTAATCTCAACGCCGTTTCCCACTAGCGTTTCCTTCACGTTTACGGCCGACGGGAGCTTGGCTGACACGAGCGGCGCGAGTGGCTGCTTCGTGGCGGCGTCGCCCATATCGCGCTCGAATGCCGCCCTTCGGGGTTAGGTTCCGCCGTTTAGTCGTCTACGGATAACCCGTGTGGTTTGCTTCGTGCAAGCATCAATCGATATGGGTCTTGCTGCCAAGCAGCGAGAGAACGAGCTCATGATCAAGCCCGGCACATCGTGTCCCATCTACGTCGATCAGCGGTCTTCGTATTAGGAGCGGATCGCCTATCATCAATGTGAGTGCGCTTGCCGCGTCGATAGTACCGGGATCGACTTCGCCTAACTTAATACGCGGCGCGGCTCGGTTAAACCAGGATTAAACGGGCATGTTGCGGAAGAAGCTGCGCAATTCCTCCTCATCCCATGGCTCCTTCAAGATATCTTGCGATTACGTTGTGGCCGGCGAACTTCAGCGCTTGAATTTGACGCGCGTTTAGTGGCGCAGCCGGGCTTTTGATAAAAAAGTGATTTTCGCGACGACATACCTATGTAGGCGGGCTGAGCAGAGCGATTGGCACGGCGCTGCTGCTTCCGGGTGCCCATTCGAAGTTATCGCCGATCATCTCTAACGTCAGCGCAACGAGCACCGTACCGCATGTGCCCGCTGCTCCGCCGGTTGTCGAGTCCGACGTGCATATTCCTTCTTCTCAAATCACCTGGCTCGGGAGACGAGCAGCAAGTTCCATACGTGAGGCATCGGAACAGGTCCCCGTCAAATCGGCTTTTCGCGTTGATGGTCATGGTCGTTGTTCGCTTTCTGACAGTGGCGCAGATCATGTCAGATCCCGAAAAGCCGGGACTCACTCACCGGCTGGTTGGTTTCCACAAACGTAATCAGAAGCTTAAGGAGCGAGGTCAAGCGTTGGCACGGCGGTTGCTGATGAGCGGCAGCAACACTGACTGAGGGCTGAGTGCACGCCGACGCGTAAGACGAGCGATGCGCTCCTTCCCTCGAACCCGTGTGCCCCGTTTCTGAGAGAGAAACAAGCTCGCGCGCAAGAACCCGCGCAACTTTTGGTAAATCGGTTGATGGAGAGCAACATGTCTTCACTGAGACAAATCGCGTTCTACGGGAAGGGCGGCATCGGCAAGTCGACCACTTCGCAAAACACCCTGGCGGCGCTGGCCGAGCTGGGTCAGAAAATCCTCATTGTAGGGTGCGATCCGAAGGCGGACTCGACCCGCCTGATTCTGCACGCCAAGGCGCAAGACACGATTTTGAGCCTTGCAGCGAACGCCGGCAGCGTCGAGGACCTCGAGCTCGAGGACGTGATGAAGGTCGGCTACAAGGACATCCGCTGCGTGGAGTCCGGTGGTCCTGAGCCGGGTGTCGGCTGCGCAGGCCGCGGTGTCATCACCTCGATCAATTTCCTAGAGGAGAACGGCGCCTACGAGAACATTGACTATGTCTCATACGACGTGCTCGGCGACGTCGTTTGCGGTGGCTTTGCAATGCCAATACGCGAGAACAAGGCACAGGAAATCTACATCGTGATGTCTGGTGAAATGATGGCGATGTATGCCGCAAACAACATTTCAAAGGGCATCCTGAAATACGCGAACTCTGGTGGCGTGCGGCTGGGCGGGCTGATCTGCAACGAGCGGCAGACCGACAAGGAGCTGGAGTTGGCAGAAGCGTTGGCTAAGAAGCTGGGCACTCAGCTGATCTACTTCGTGCCGCGCGACAACGTGGTGCAGCATGCCGAGTTACGCCGCATGACGGTGCTGGAATATGCACCTGATTCCAAGCAGGCCGATCACTATCGCAATCTTGCGACCAAGGTTCACAACAATGGCGGCAAAGGCATTATCCCGACCCCGATCTCCATGGACGAACTCGAGGACATGCTGATGGAGCATGGCATTATGAAGCCGGTGGACGAATCCATCATCGGCAAGACCGCCGCCGAACTCGCGGCCTTGTAAAGGTCGCGAGGCGCGGCCCTCGCGAAGGGCCGCGACAGATGCCGGTCTCCCTCACCGCCCATCCCGGGAGGCCGGCATCTGACGATCGACCCTGATGAAAACCCGGATGCGGCGGGGAAGACGGGACCACTGTGGAATCCGCGAAATTATGTCCGAAGCGCACTTTCGTCCGTTGATGGCTGCCGTTGATGCCAACAGCCGGATGCACAAGGGAATTGCAACCTACCGCCTGCTCACCGGTGTGCCTCCTGCAGATGGCGATATTGCCACTGACAGCAATCTCGATCGCCACATCCTGGCGTGTATCCTGGCGGCTGCCACAATGGATGGTCGCTCCCTTCCCGAGAAGGCCGGCCTGTCCGGCCGTGAACTGGCGGCTCTGCTGAAGCAGTACTTTCCGTCGGTCGAGCTCAAACTCGCCGAGCAGCTCTCGACTCCCAAGTGCGAAGAGGATGACGAGATCGCGATGCTGCGCGATCTCTTGCTCAAGCAACGCTCGACGGAAGGGGATATCGGCAGCTGGCTGGCTGCGATGATCGCGCGCCGCGCCATTGAGCCAGGCCATCTGTGGGAAGCTCTCGGCTTGCGCAATCGTGGCGAACTATCTCGGCTGCTGGGCCGCCATTTCGCGCCGCTCGCCACCCGCAACGTCAACAATATGCGCTGGAAGCGCTTCTTCTACCGCATGCTTTGCGAGAATGAAGGCCTCGTGATGTGCAAAACACCTGTGTGCAAGCAATGTGACGACTTCAACCTCTGCTTCGGCGAAGAAAGCGGTGAGAGCCGGATGACCGAGGCCCGGCGCCATGTTTTTGTTGCCGGCGGCTCGCGGCCGGTCGCTGCCGGCGACTGGCCATCCGAACTGTCGCAACGTTCCACTAGCCTCGTCATCTGAGAAAGCCTCGCCGGACCCGGTAAGTCGCGCGCGATGTTGAGGGCGCGGCTGACGCCGTTTCGATGTGAGCGACTGGCCATGTGCCCAAGGCAGCGGGGAGCTTAAGTGGTCCCTGACCATTTCCTGGCGCGCGCAATTGCTAACCTTCGAACTCGGCGTAGCAACAGGCAAGGCGTCCGCTTCATGACCTGTCGCATTTGCGACAATTCATTTGCTCAAGAAGGTCGAGGACGGAAGCAGTAGGTTCGTCAATGTGTTGGCCGGGACGGCAGGCTGGCATGCTGGTTGCTGAAGCGTAGGTAGGTCACAATGAGGAGCTCCCGCATGATTGCCGCCAGCACCGCCGCCAAATCGTCTTGGTCCGACCAGGTGCGCGCCAAGCCCACCGTGCTCAACGACACGACATTGCGCGACGGTGAGCAGGCACCTGGCGTTGCGTTCACCACAGAGGAAAAGCTGGCGATTGCGCAGGCGCTGGCGCGGGCCGGAGTCACGGAGATCGAGGCGGGAACGCCGGCGATGGGCAACGAGGAGATCGCCGCCATCCGCGCCATTGTCGAAGCAGATCTTCCGCTGACCACCATAGGCTGGTGCCGGATGCGGGAATCTGATGTCGACGCGGCGATCGAAGCAAAGGTGTCCATGATCAATATGTCGGTTCCGACCTCCGATGTCCAGATCGCGGCCAAGCTAGGTGGTCATCGCGACCTGGCGCTAGAACGGGTGAAGCGCGTGGTAGGCTATGCCTGTGAGCGCGGACTTGAGGTCGCCGTCGGTGGTGAGGACTCCTCCCGCGCCGACATTGATTTTCTCATCAGGCTGATGGGGACTGCAAAAGCCGCGGGCGCGCGACGCTTTCGTATTGCAGATACGCTCAGTGTGCTCGATCCCGAGGCAACCTACGCGCTGGTGGGAAATTTGCGTGCGACTACCGATCTCGAACTCGAATTTCACGGTCACGATGATTTAGGACTGGCAACCGCGAACACGCTCTCCGCCATCAGGGCTGGCGCGAGCCACGCCTCAGTGACCGTCATCGGGCTGGGCGAGAGGGCCGGAAATGCACCGCTCGAGGAAATCGCGGTCGCACTCAAGCAGCTCTACGGGCGCGAGACCGGCATCATACTCCCGGAGCTCGAGAACGTCGCCACCGTGGTAGCAGCCGCGGCCGCACGTGCAATTCCTATGAACAAGGCGATCGTCGGACAGCATGTATTTACACACGAATCCGGCATTCATGTCGCTGGCCTTTTGAAGGATCAACGCACCTATCAATCGCTTGATCCCGTTTTGCTCGGCCGCTGCAACCGCTTTGTGTTCGGCAAGCATTCCGGACTTTCGGCGATCACCGCGTTACTCGATGAACTGCAGCTCGTCGCCAGCGACGATCAAGCCAGGCAGATCCTGTCGCAAGTCCGCAAATATGCCATCGACCACAAGCTGCCGGTCGAGCGCGAAACCGTGGCGGCGATCTGGCGCGACGTGTGCGGATGCTCGGCAACCCACCCCGCGTGAAAAGCCGTGTCCAGCAACGTTTGCGTCGACCCTTCGCAAACCGACGCGCCGCAAGGACAGTGTCCGATGTCGCTGATGGCGCGAGCGGCGCCCAGCTTTCGCACGTCAGATCCCTGGCGCGATCTCACGTCCAGATCTTACTTCCCGTTCCCCAGGACGGCAGAAGTCAACAGGCGCCACCCCATCTCGTTGGCCGTCCAGAGCTAATCCGAAGGAGAATTTTCGATGATCAGCTCATCCACGCCAGCCGGTATCCTGGATCGGCTCAGCAAGGCCTCGTCGGCAGAGGATTTTTTCTCGCTGCTTGGCGTCGATTACGACCCCAAGATTGTAAATGTCGCGCGCCTTCACATCTTAAAGCGCATGGGACAATATTTTGCCGAAGAGCAATTTACTGGCGCCGAAGAGCCGGAAATCAGAGCTCGATGCAAGGCGATGCTGGAGCAGGCCTATGCCGATTTCGTGTCATCGACGCCGATCGACCAGCGAGTGTTCAAGGTTTTGAAGGATGCCGTCGCAGACCCTAAGAAGGCCGTGGCCTTTGTCGCCTTGAGCGAGCTGAAGTGATCTCGCGCTCCACTGCAAGCAAGGTTTACCCGACGGGCGCCGTGGCCGATGCGGGGCCTTCGTCTTCATAAGGATCAACTCTCTGCAGCCATGACCCGAGCGGCGCCTGTCGTATTCCCGACCCATGTCTGGACTGGTCGTGTCCAGGGGATCAGCGGCCATTTAAAGTGTCTGCCAAACCAATACTCTGGCCGGACTTTCACTGGTTTTTGCAACTGGTACGACACTTGCTGTTGTTGACGATCAGATCATCGCTGCCGACAGATGGTAATCGTCCGAAATGAACTTGAAGGAAGACCCATGATGCTGCTTTTACTGCCTGCGAGCGCTGCGGCATCATCTCGTGGCCTACAATCGCGCAGGTCCGTTCGAGATGGTCTTTGACGCGAGCGAATTGACGGTGAGATGGTGGTCAATGGCGAAGTTGTCGGTCCGCGCTACAGCTGGAGATGGCATGCACATCGTCTTCCGCATCAGATCGGCCCTCAATTACGCTCAGATTTGTATCGATCTCATGGCGGATAGCACATCAGGAAGAGGGCCAAGGTCGGCCCATAGGGGTTTTCGGCGCTGGAGCCTTGAGATGGAATGCCTGACAGGTGCATTGCCGGGACTGCCCTCGTCGCCACATTCTATGTGGAGCCGCTGGGCCGAAAGTGATGCGCAGGTATTGCGCAGCGAACGGACTCGCCAACTCAGGCATGGAAGCGACCGGTCAGAATCACGGCGGTGCCCTGGCGGCGGCGGTCGCGTTCGTCCAACCCCGCGCGCAAGGTTCCAGTGTGGAAGACCTCTCCGGCCGGATCGGTACGTCTGTCGCCAGCATGGGTCTTGTTGTGCAGCCGATCGGACCAAACTGACGGGGCAGAGCAGCCGGCCACTTGCTGACCAAAGGTGATCTTCAGTTAACGAAGCTAGAAAGCGAACCTGTGGCGCGGGCGCGCCTATCTTTGAAGGGAATTTAGAGTATGAGCAATGTCACCAGAGCGGCCATGCCGACGGCGGCCAACCGCGCAGCAGCGAAAAAAGACCTGCCGGAGCACTTTAAGGCGTACAAGCACGTTTGGGTCTTCGTTGAACTGGAGCGCGGCAAGGTGCATCCGGTTTCCTGGGAGCTCATGGGTGCGGGGCGCAGGCTTGCCGACAGGCTAAAGGTGAACCTTGCGGCTGTCGTTATCGGTCCGGAAGGGCAGCATACACGTAACGCTGCGCTTGATGCCTTTTGCTATGGCGCCGATCTGGCCTATCTTGTGAGCGACAATGTTTTGTCGGATTACCGGAACGAATCCTACACCAAGGCGCTAACTGAACTCGTCAACACCTACAAGCCCGAGATCCTGCTATTGGGGGCGACGACGCTCGGTCGGGATCTCGCAGGTTCCGTGGCGACCACCCTGTCGACGGGGCTCACTGCCGACTGCACCGCGCTGGACGTCGACGCCGATGGTTCGCTTGCGGCAACGCGTCCGACCTTTGGCGGGTCACTGCTCTGCACGATCTATACCTTGAATTATCGTCCGCAGATGGCAACCGTCCGCCCGCGGGTCATGCCGATGCCTGAGCGCGTCTTACGCGATGCCGCTCGTATCATCGTCCATCCGCTCGGCCTTATCGAAGACGATATTGTCACAAAAATACTGTCGTTCTTGCCCGATCGCGATGCAGAAACGTCCAATCTGGCCTATGCCGATGTCGTGGTTGCGGGCGGTCTGGGACTGGGATCGCCTGAGAACTTTCGATTGGTGCGCGAGCTCGCAACATTGCTTGGCGCTGAATATGGTTGCTCGCGTCCTCTGGTGCAAAAAGGCTGGGTTACGTCTGACCGGCAAATCGGCCAGACGGGCAAAACCATCCGGCCAAAGCTCTATATTGCTGCCGGCATTTCCGGAGCGATCCAGCACCGGGTAGGCGTGGAGGGCGCGGATCTGATCGTCGCCGTTAATACTGACAAGAACGCTCCGATCTTCGACTTCGCCCATCTCGCGATTGTCAGTGATGCCATACAATTGCTACCGGCGCTGACGGCCGCATTTCGCGCCCGGCTTTTACCGAATTCGCGCGCCCGGATTGCGGTCTAGAGGAGATGATGATGATTGAAGAGAGATTCGATGCGATCGTGGTCGGAGCCGGTATGGCCGGCAACGCGGCGGCCTTGACCATGGCAAGACGCGGCATGAAGGTGCTGCAACTCGAGCGGGGCGAATATCCCGGATCGAAGAATGTGCAGGGCGCCATCCTCTATGCCGACATGATGGAAAAGCTGGTCCCGGAGTTTCGACAGGAGGCGCCGCTCGAACGTCACCTTATCGAGCAGCGGTTCTGGATGATGGACGATCGCTCCCACGTCGGCATGCATTACCGATCGGAAGACTTCAACGAGGAGCGGCCAAACCGCTACACAATTATCCGCGCGCAGTTTGACAAATGGTTCTCTTCCAAGGTGCGGGAGGCTGGCGCGACCGTGCTGTGCGAGACGACCGTCACAGAACTCGCACGGGACGACCGTGAACGGGTCGTCGGTGTTCGTACAGATCGCCGAGACGGCGAAATACATGCCGATGTCGTCGTGCTGGCCGAAGGGGTCAATGGCCTGCTCGGGACGCGCGCGGGACTGCGCGCCCGCCCGACACCCGATAACGTTGCGCTCGCGGTGAAGGAAATGCACTTCTTGCCTCGCGAAACTATCGAGGCGCGGTTCAATCTCAAGGGCGATGAAGGCGTCGTGATCGAGGCGGCCGGTACCATCTCCCGCGGCATGACTGGAATGGGTTTCATCTACGCCAACAAAGAGTGTATTTCGCTCGGCATCGGTTGTCTGGTCGCCGACTTCCAGCGCACCGGCCAGACGCCCTACGGCCTGCTCGATCAATTCAAGAGACATCCTTCTGTGTCGCCCCTGATAGCAGGGTCCGAAGTCAAGGAGTACTCGGCGCATCTCATTCCTGAAGGCGGTTACAAGTCCATCCCGCAGCTTTATGGGGAAGGCTGGGTCGTGGTGGGCGATGCGGCCCAACTCAACAATGCCATTCATCGTGAGGGCTCCAATCTCGCGATGACTTCCGGCCGCATCGCCGCCGAAGCGATAAGTCTGGTGAAATCCCGCGGCGAGCCGATGAGCGCGACAAATCTGTCGATCTACAAGAAGATGTTGGACGAGTCCTTCGTCATCAAAGATCTAAAGAAGTACAAGGATCTGCCGCCCCTGATGCATACCCACTCACAGAACTTCTTTCTCACCTATCCGCAGCTCATCTCGCAGGCGATGCAAAACTTTGTGCGGATCGATGGTACGCCCAAAGCTGAGAAAGAGAAGGCGACCCTGCAATCCTTTGTCAAGGCGCGGTCATGGACAGGTCTGTTCGGTGATGCTTGTCGGTTTGCCCGAGCTTGGCGTTGACCGCAACAGTGTGAAGTTCAACAATGGAAAGCGAAAGCATGAATGTCGAAGCCCCAGTGCGTGTCGAAGATAAGCTGTATTACAACCGCTATGTTGTCGACGTCGGTCACCCTCACGTCAAGATCCGCGCGCACACGACTCCATCGCCGCAGCTACGTGCACTTTTGAAAGCCTGCCCCGCGCGATGCTACGAGCTGAACGACGACGGCCAGGTCGAGATAACAGTTGACGGCTGCATCGAGTGCGGTACCTGCCGCGTGATCGCCGAGCCCACCGGCGACATCCAATGGAGCCATCCGCGCGGCGGATATGGAGTGCTATTCAAGTTTGGGTGATGGTGGAACGAAGGGCCGTGCTGCGACCGATGTTAGGCCAGGATCTCACCGCTTCTGTGGCGCATCCGAGTCACTTGCCCGGCACCTGGAGCAAAACACTTTTCATGGGGAACGCTGCGCAAGACATGACATTGCGGATGTCACGCCATTTCGGGAGTCGAATGCTCTGGCGCCACTGAGTGGCGCCAGAATGCCGTCGCAGAGGAAGGATCAGGCCCTCGCCTGAGAGGGGTTGGGCTCGCCGGCCTCGATTGCGATCGCAACTGACTGCATGATGGCGGCAAAGCGCACGCCAGTCTGGATCGCTTCGGAACTGACGCCCGCCACTCGCAGCGTCTTCTCGTGGGCATCGATGCAGGCACCGCAGCCGTTTATGGCGGAGACCGCAAGCGACCACAGCTCAAAATCGGACTTGTCCACGCCGGTATTGCCGATCACGTTCATACGCAGCCGGGGCGGCATCGTCTTGTATTCCGGGTCGGACACGAGGTGAGCGAAGCGGTAGTATACGTTGTTCATTGTCACTACGGAGGCTGCGGCTTTCGCTGCTATGATCGCCGTAGATGTCATCACGGCGCACGCATCCGATTCCACCGCGGCAATCAGGGCTGCATTGCGGGTCGCGATCGCGCTCGCCAGCAGCAGTCCGTATTTTCGTTGCGGCGAGAGCGTCTCATCGGCCATCAACGTGGATAAATTAAGCCTGACATCCTTCGCGAAATCGGGAATTCTGTCGCTCAATTGTTTGATCGACGACATGCTGCTTTAAGAAACCTTCAGGGTCTCGCCGCCAATTTCGCGGTTGCAGGGACAGAGCTCGCCGGTTTGCAGCGCGTCAAGAACGCGGAGCGTGTCCGTGGGACTGCGCCCGACACTGAGGTTGGTCGCATAGACGTGCTGGATCGTGTTTTCGGGGTCAACAATATAGGTGTAACGATAGGCAACTCCCTCGGGTGAGCGCACGCCAAGGCCGTCGACGAGCGTTCCCTTTGTGTCGGCAAACTGCCAGATTGGTAGATTGTGCAGGTCGACATGTGAGCGCCGCCAGGCGAGCTTGCAGAACTCGTTGTCAGTTGAACCACCCAGTACTACTGCGTCCCGGTCAGCGAAGTCCTTGGAAAGCCGGGCAAACTCAGCGATCTCTGTCGGGCAGACGAAGGTAAAATCCTTGGGATAGAAGAAGATGATCTTCCACTTTCTTCGGAAGCTCATTTCAGTCAGCGTCTCGAATGCGCTCTGTCCTTCTTCTTCCTGCGCTTGAAAGCCGGGCTTCACGCCTGTGATTTCAAACGGCGGCAACTGACTCCCAATTCCGAGCATGCTGTCCTCACAATCTTGCTTGCTTGTAGATCTTAACTTCACTGGTGAAGCAAGCTATATGCCATCCCGTTCTTCGCATCGGAATCTTCGGAACAAGACCAGTCCAGCGGGTGGCTACAGGCATGCTGGCGCGCTTGGTGCCTCGATCAGCACTAACTTGACGATCGTCTGGAGCACACACAAACCCTTTTTGAGAACACTCAACCTTTGCGCGACCGGACTGAGGTGCTCGGCTGCAAGCGTCTGGTCCAAACCCGTTCTGCGTTCCTCAAAGCAAACCGCTTCATCGAGGCATCGGCTGTCGCACGTTCTCATGCTGATGTGGGGACCTTGCAAGTAACCGCTCGGCGGTCCCAAGCGGAACGGCGCGCGCGACCTCCGCGAATACCTCCGCTCCGTTGCTGAGACGTAGTGCATCAAAGGAGCGCCGCGTGATGCGCGCCAAAAGCGGCACGCCAGAACAGCCAGTTTCAAGAGCCAGAACCAAGGTGACCTGAGCCTCGTCGTACGGCAGTGATGCTTTGATACGTGCCGGAATTACATTGAGGATAGAGCTTGCGCGCGGGGGCTCGCTCGCAATGCTGACATCGCCCGCTGCGATGCGCAGCCGCAGCTGCAAGCCCGGTCTAAGCGGCTCTCCAGGTATCAGAAGGCGCGCGGTCTTGAGGCGGAGCATGATTAGCCCATACCGTCCATCATAGCCGCCGACCACGGCATCGAGACATACGGCCGCTTCGCCGCGCCGGGCAAGCAGCGGATCGCTCTGAACGTCATTGAGCGGCCCGGCCGCAATCACTACGCCGTCTTTCATCATGACGAGATGATCGGCAAAGCGCTCGATATCAGCGATGTCATTGCTGACGTAGATCATCGGCAACGGGAGCGTTTCCCGCATGCGCTCTAGAAATGGCAGGATCTCGCATTTGGCGGAGCGGTCGAGCACAATAAGCGGATCGTCCATCAGAAGCAGCCGAGGCTGGCCCATCAGCGCGGTGCCAAGAGCAAGTCGCTGTCGCTCGGCCGCGGAAAGATGTGATGGCGAACGCTCGAGCAGTGGCGCCAAGGCGAGCAATTCGACAACACCATCAAAATCGATCAGTGTCGGCTCCGATGACGCGTAATATAAGAGGGTGCGCCGTACAGACAAATGAGAAGGAAGAATTGGGAGCTGGAATACATATGCGGCGCGACGCAGAAGAGGTGGTCGAAACGTCGTCTCATCCTGCCAAATCTCTCCGTCGATCGCACAGAATCCGTTCGGCAGACACTGCACGCCAGCGATGCAGCGCGCGAGTGTGGTCTTGCCACACCCGGGCGGACCAAAAATCGCTGTGACGCCTTTGGCCGGCAGCCTAAATTGCGCATCTAGCGGAATGCCTGCGAGAGAGCCGTTGAATGCAACCTCAATATACCCCTTTTTTGCTTCTCTCATAAACCTGCGCCTGTGTTGCATCTCCCCATTCAAGTCACGAGCACAATCGCGGAAATGGCGACGATGGCATGCCTCCGACAACTCTAGTCTGTTCCGCTCCAGAACGGCATCTCTGCTCGCGTGAGGACAAACGTGCGACGGCGGGCTGCAGATCGGTGTTAAGATCCGAGACTTGTTAATCATCTCCGCGCCACAGTAATCGTGGCAATCAGACGCTGTCCCGCGTGCTTGCCAATGAGAGGCAAAGCACCTTTCCATCACCGTGAGGTTCTCACCCTGCTTGGCCGGCCCGAGGGAGGGCTTCTGCTGATGCTCAATTGGCGTGGCCTCAGAGGTTTGGCGGTAAGGATGTCGGCTCAGGCCACAGCTGAATACTGGCTCGGGTCTGGACGTTCGCATCAAGGATCCCAGTGCTTTGGGAGCCGATTCGAAGTTGGCGCGGGTCGGATAGGCATGGCGTCTGCATTCTCGGATGCAAGCAGAATCAAAGCCGGATCGGTCAGGATGAATCGGATAAGCCTCATTGCAACTCCGGCTCCGCCGCAACCGCTTCCTTCGCGGCAACTGGCTGATCCTTACCCAGCAATCCGCGTGCCGTTTCAAGGAACATCTGCGCGATTAGGGGCAAGGAGGCTTTGTATCAGCCTCGCCCGAGTCTTGAATCGTCGCATCTTTTGTAGGGCTTCGGACGCTCGCGTCAGCAACCGCACATGCAGGAGCTACTAGATGGCAGCCGAGGATGATACCATCACCTCTGGCATTAGAGACGGTGCTTTGGCGAATATGCGGCCGTAAAACTCGTCCATGATGCACAAGTCCATGTGATCCGATTTGGCGCATCTTCCGATCTGCGCGGAGGAGAAGGTCGGCAGCGGAGCGCTTGGAAAAAAGGGCTGATGTGAGATGATATGTAGTGCCCGCGAGCTAGGGGGGAGGGTCTTGCTCGCAGCACCGGTCGGGGGTGCATTTCAGCGCGCGCCGCGCATCCTTGCAACGTCAGGTGCCCGACGGCGAACGTAGCGCGCGGTGCGCTTCCGTCCGCAGGTCAATGTTAGTAGCAGCCGGCGCGCCTCAGCGGCTTCGACCTTGAGCCCCGCTGGCGGAGGCCAGGATACGGGCTGGATGGTGATTGTCGCAACTGTCACCTGCGTCGAATCAACAACCTCAAGGCCGAGCCGGTTTCAAGCAATTGCCCACTATGAAGACAGCAGGCGGCCTGTCGGTCCAAACCTGTGTGCTTCTCGGAAATCTATCGTAACGAACTCTTTGACTCCCGCGAGCCAGTGGTTGGACGCGAACAAAGCGAGCTGCGCCGACGCGGCTCGTCGCTGATCTTCACAACGCGTGCCCTTTGCGCATTGAACCCCAAGGCTGAGCGTCATCGACCAACATCCGGGGACATTCGTCCCCCCCCCCGCGGCAGCCCGTCAGCCGTGCAGTTGTCGGGAGTCCGTCCTACGACCGCCAATCTGGATATGCCCGTCTCCGCGCCTATGCACGCACTTATCGGGCTCTCAAAGTGCTTGAATCGGCCGTAACGTCAGGTTGTAGGCATTGCGAAGCAGAACGCCAATTCGGAGCCAACATCGCCACACAAAGCTAAACGGTCGATCTCTGCTGTATCTCAGCCTCCGTTATCGGTGTCGCGCGTGGCGGGGCGATGATTCGGGGGCCGTAATCATTGTGTCGGCCCGCAACAGCGAAAGGTGTCCCAATTCGGTAAGCAGATCACGCCGCGGGGCAAAGAAAAAATAGCGAAGGATATGGGGCTTAAGAGAGGTTTGGTGAATCAAGAGCGACAAATGGGCTGGACTAGCAATGCGCATCGCTGTGCAGCCGCCCTTGCTGCGGTTGCGATCGCGTCCACGTGGTGCACAGGACACGCTCGCGCGCGAGATCGGCGGTCCGATGAAGTCTTGATCTCGTGCAGACCAGACGTGATCCGCTTCTGTGACCGCTTTACTGGGCGTAGCGATGCGGACGTGGTCATGTTTTGTCTTAGCGACAATTTCAAAAACTTACGGGGCGAATGCCGACGCATAATGCCCATCGCGGCTGAGAGAAACGGCGGACCGAGACGACGTCTCAACAGGCTTCCGGTCGTCCTTCATCGAGAGTAAGCCGTCCGAGCGGTAGTTTCAGAACTCGATCGACAGAGATGTTCTCGGGGTTTGGCCAACTTGTGGCCGAAAGTCGATCGGGCTCGAAGCTTCAGCGCTGGACTGTTAGCGTGGCGGTTCGCTTCATCGCGGTCTTCCTGGATTTCTCAGCTTGGGATAACTTTCGACTGGACTGTCGGGCTCAAGGCGGAGCTTGAGATAGGACACCTCTTTTGTTAGCCGCTGTTCGACTTCCCGAAGGAACCGCTTGAAGGTATCGCGTCGTTCTCGATCCGCGCTTCAGAAGAGTCGGTTCGCCCGATCGTGGTGCTCTTGGCCGAATACATATTAGAGCTCAAGGTCAAAGGAAACGCCGTCGACAAGAGCCGTTCAAAGGCAGAAAGCTGATCAAGCAGTCGCTTTTCAACGGCCTTGCGCTCCGCGCCAGGTAGGACAGTTTTAAGTGATCGGCGGCAGCGCCAGATTTCGTTCCGCAGCCATCTGATTTCACTCAATGTATCGTCAATCGAAGTCATCACAGATTCAGTTCACTTCCGAGTCTCAAGCACGGCGATCGCCATTCCTTGGCTCCGCACTCCTGCCGAGTTTGATCCAAGGGCCTGGCGACTTCCCGCCCGTTCTTCCACGCAGGTAGCGAGCAACTCGATGCATCAACTCTCGCCGATCAATATCATCCGACACCGCGGGTGTGACAAGAAATCGCGGCATATCCTTGCGTTTTTACGGCGCCCGGCTCGTGTGCCTTGCACAATTCCGGCGCTCCACAGGATTGATCGCTGCGCGAACACCGGAGAGCGGTTAGATCCATGTCCGACACGCAAGCGGCTCGAGCGGGAGCTGGTAATGCACAACGCATTTGCCCATGGTCGATGGCAGCGGAATACGCGAGCCGTTTGAGGTCTTTGTTGCCTGTACAGGCCGCTGAGCGCGACCTGACTTAGACCAGCAGCTCGCGACGCCAGCGGTAACGGTCTAACCTAGCTGCCTCGGCTTCCAGCCGGACTCCAGCGTCTGAACGTCGAGTACAATCAGCTGACGGGCCTGCCCGAGCCTCTTCCGATTGAGCTTGAATGGCTCAGCGCCAGCTACAACCGATGACCAGCCTGCCAGAGACGGTCCCGCTCCAGCTGCTATGGCTTGCCGCCAGCAACAATCAGCTGACCAGCGTGCCCGAGACGCAGCTGACGCACCTAAGCCGTGACTCAAGCGTTAATTTGGAGAATAACCCGCTCACGGATTGGGTGCAGGCGAGCCTGGCAACAGCGATGCATGCCGGACACTATGCTGGCCCTCGGGTTTTCCTCTCCAACGTGGATGGGCCGGTGGAAGTTCAGTCGCGGCCCCTGCAAGAGGTTGCAGCGGACTGGCTTGAGGCGCGACAGTGGCCACTTGGCATCGCTTTGCCCATGAAGCGGGGGTCGCGAACTATGCACGCTTTCTCGACAGGAAAGCGAGGCGTTCCGCCAGGCGGTCGCCGAAGTTTTGCGGCAGGCAGCCGTCGGGCCGCGCTTGCCCGAGCAGTAGTTCGAGTTAGCTTCGGGAGCGAACGCGAGCTGCGAAGAGCGCATTACTTTGGCCTGGAATGGCATGCAGACTACACGCCTGAACGCTGATGTCGAGGACGGTGTCTATGACGGGGGAGTGGGCGAACTGCTCCAGCACGGCCGTGTCATATTTCGCTTGGTAGCGGTGGACGGGATCGCGCGCGAGAGGGTCAATTCGCTTCGCCGTGCCGATCCGGACGCGGACGTCGATGAAAACGAGGTTTACCTTGTCTACCAGACAGATGCGGGAACCACTGGAGCTGCGGCACATCGCTCCCGACATGTGCTTCATGAACGTCTCTCACGTGACGGAGGACGATGTGGCCAGGGCGGAGGCATCGGTGCGGAACCTGGAAGTGGCGGAATTTCCGAACTATCTGGCAACGCGCTGGCAACCATGGGAAAGCGTGGTGAGGCGCATCGCACCCGAAGACCATGTTGAAATGCAGGAGCGGCTCGTCGAAGCGATGGGTTCGAACCCGCTTAGATGGGACTGGCCGAGCATGGTCTGACAGGCGATGCCGATCGGGTGCTCGGTGCCCAGATATGCAACGAGATCGCCAGCGAGATCAAAGGCGCGGTCATGCAACAGGTGCTTCGGGAGACTGGGCCTTCAGCTATGAGCGTCCTCCGGCGGAAGGCCGGGCGATCCGCCGAGCCGCTCACAAGGTCATATCCATCGTTTCGGGACGGGCGTGTCTGCATAAGCCATTCGGCGAAACAGCCCCCATCAAATTGCTAGTCGCGCGGTCCCTGCGGACGATCACGGTAAAGATGGGTGATCCAAGCGAAAAGTCATATACCGCAATTCAAACATTCGCGTTGCGAACGCCATTGAAGTCATTGGACAACGACCACTCATAGCCGGACGAATAGATGGCGAGCAGACCTCTCAAGTGGCCCTGGTGCAACGTAGGCTAACGATATCCGTCCCCCGAGATCGATAGCACCCTCGCAGCATCACACTCGAATCCAGATCGCGAAACATGTTGTAATTCCGCCGGATCCATTGATGCAGCTCGGTGGACCAGTCCTTCTCGTTGCGCAGATATCCAGTGAAGGAAAAGCTAAGCCGGTCTATATATCTTTTGAGGAACAGCGGAAGCGCGGTAATCCGAATTACTCGCTCGCGATCCATCGCTGCAGGTAATCCGCCGCGCAGCACGAATTCATTGTGGACGGTGACCAGCGACGCCGGCGGAATCCGCCGTTGCAGCATTTCATAGGCGCGAAAGGAGATCCGGTCTGCGCCCGCGACGAAGAGGACGACAGGGACGACATAGCAGCGCGCCGTCTCCTTCATGAAACCAATGTCTTCGCACATCTTGAAGAATTCGCCGAAGGCGTGGAAGCCGAGATCGATTACCTTGGGTACCCGATCGTGAATGATAAGAGGGTCCATCAGCTGCATCTTGCCGTAGGTGTCGATCACATCCGCGGTCTCGGTGATGTTGGGGAGGTAGTCGAGCAATGAGGGCTCGTTCAAATTGACATCAAACGACCGCGCTGTGCCGCTTTTCAGCAGCAAGAACTCGCTCATCGCCCGAGCGATGAGGGTTTTACCGACCTGCGGGCTAGGCGAGCAGATGATGTAGATGGGCGTCGCTAACATAGCCAGCAGATCAATTTCGTTCAGTTCGTGGGCCAGACCTCAGCTCGCCGATTGCCGACTACTTCTCGCCGGCCCCAGTGGCGGACTTGGCCCCGGCCAATTCCGTCAAGTTGATGCGATCAAATTCGCTCCAAACATTTGCCAGCCAGTGCCGGACATAGCCGCGCAGCACGAAGGAGTTGTTCGCGGGTTCATCGTTCCGTCCCTTGTTTGCGACGAAGTCTATGAATGGGACGGACGCGACTTCCACCTGTTCATAGGCCATCTCGTTAAGCTTCGGGATGGTCAACTCAGCGGCATGTTTGATGCGGTGAAAATAGGTATTATAGGTCGCTTGATCCCACTGGAAGAATTGAGTGTCGTTGATGAAGTTCTTGACCAGGTAGTACTTGGCGCCACTCATGAAGGTCGCGGTTTCCGCGATCTCGTCTAGCGAAGCGATGGATGATCCCAGGATGTGGAACACGGCAAATGTGATCTGGCCTGACCGTGCCGAGTCCAGAAAGCCGATGTCGCGCAAGGAAGCCAACGCAGAGGACAGTAGGCCCGCGCGAGCATCGATGACAGTGACTGACAGCCCCGAGTTCAGGGTATCGAAGATCTTCATCTGGTCCGCCGTCGTCGTCATGTCGACGATCTCGGTGATCTTGGGATAAAAACGCTTTAGCGTTCCCCGCGGCGACTCCGTGTCGAATGCGCGTGTTTGCACGTTGTTGACGCTGAAGTAGTCCAGTAGCGTTCGTGATACGGTCGTCTTGCCAACTCCTCCCTTGTCTGCACCTACCACAATTACAACTGGCTTCACCATGGAAATATCTCCTGAGACACTCGCTATTGCCGCGCGCAAATTGCGCATCGGCGCGCCTCTGCTTTGGTTGTGAACATGGCAGAAAGAAGGGGCAATGAACCTTCGATGCGAGAGCTCTGTAACCGATGAACGTTTTCAACATCAAGCGAGTGCGTCGTGTGATGATGCGGGCTCCGAGAACGGGAGTAATCACTTGTGCTGGTGATCTACGTGAGGTTTGTAGGGCAGCTGGAATGCGCATGTCACAATCAACGGTCCGCCTGTGGTGATCGTTGTATTGCCGTAGATTATCTATGATGCCGTCGCGGCCGCTACTGTTGCATGAAGCGACCGAATCTTACGTAGCGTCAGATTGCGAGCGACAAGCTGAAACGGGATAGCGGCGCGAAAATGAAGCGGTCGATCCAATCTGACCGTCTCGGCAAAGACGCGACCCCGGTAATCGCCGACAGAGGTGCGATTGAGAGGATGTGTTGCGCTCGCTGCCATTTGCCTCCCTTGTTCTCGAATGAAGATCTTGAGATCTCAACCAAGGGCGGCTCGTCAACCAGCGCGTATGGCGGGACTGCCGTCGAAGATGGATCGGAGGAGAACCTCGATGGCGCCGAATTCAGGGTAGACAATATATCTGCGAAGCGTTGGCTCTTAGCGGGCGTACGGGTCATTGGTCGCGCTCATTCTCATTTCATCTTCGCGATTCCGATCCGCTCTCGACCGCCTCGCTATCTCGAACGAGCCGATGCTTTCCGGCCGTCCGCCTGCGGTGCTGGGCTGGGGTCGCCGGCCTCCCTCTTGCCTTCAAGGGCGAGGGACAGTTTGAAATTGTTGCGCAGCATCGGGTTTGCAGGTTCCGCTGCGAGAGCTTGGCGATATAGTTCTTGGGCCTCCTGATGTCGGCCCTCGTGATCGAGAACAACTGCTTTGGCATTCAATGCGCGTAGGTCGCCGGGGGTTGCCAATAAGACGCCGTCGAGCACCTCAAGCGCATCCTTCGGACAGTTGCGTGCCAGCAGGGCTCGCGCAAGAGGAATCGCCGCATCGATGTTGTTCGGCTGTTGCTTCAATGCATCGCGCAGAGCCCTTTCATCAGGGTCCCGGCCGAGCGCGTGCGAAATGCGCTCGCGCGCGGCAGGGTCGATCTCGTTGCTGCGTGCGAGTTCCGATGTGGACGCCTGCTGCGGTGAAACACCAGGTCTATCCCAGCTCGCGCAACCCGTGAGCGGCACAACGGCGAGCAGTGCGAGTAGAGCTGGCCAGGCCCGCGAAAGAATGGAGCACAAGCACCTCCGGCCCCTGATCTCATTTGAATTCACAGGCTGTCTCATGACGAGCTGCTGTACACTCTTAGCTCGCAACGGGAAGGAGCCCGCCCCGTTCCGGGGTAGGGACCCTGTCCTTCGAAGCTGGAAGCTTAATGGATCCAATCGGTTGAACCGTGAAATCGGCAGCGAGGTCCTGATAGGATAGAACAGGCAGGTCGATCCCGTTGCGGGTGAGAAAGCCGCGCACGAAACGTCGGATGTCCATCGATCCAAGAATGACCGGCTGGCTCTTGCTTTGTGCAATGATCGAATGGATGTGACGGAACTGTTCAAGCAGCTTCTCGCTTTGCCATTCATCCAAAACTAGGTATGGGCCGACAGCAGTTTCGCGCACCGCGCCGCGCACAACTTCCTCGCTCTCGCGCTCGATGATAAAGGCGGCGACAACACGATGCGCATTAGCATAGCGGAAGCAGATCTGTCGCTTCAGAGTAGCACGAACATATTCAGTGAGCAGGACGGCGTTTTGCTCGCGTTCGCTCCATTCTGCCAGCGCCTCCAGGAGCAAGCGGGTGTTGCGGATGGGAATGCCTTCATCGAGCAGACGGCGCAGGACCTCGGCGATCCGAGGGATAGTGGCCGTACGCAGCACCTCCTTCACCAGGTCGGGGTATTCCTGCTCCATCCGGGCGAGCAATTGGCGGGTTTCTTGGATGCCGACCAAGCGCTGTGCATAGCGTGTCAAGGTGGAATGGAGACGCAAGGCCAGAATCTCGCTCGGCCGGTGATAACCTATTCCGGCTGCTTTGAGAGCGGCTGCATGCCGTTCTTCAATCCAGACCCGATTCGTCTCCGGGTCTTGCCGAAAAGGGATGCCGCTCAGTTCGATGTTCGCCACATCGTCGTTGAGCGCCAGTTGCGTTGGATCGATCACATCACGTTCAACTGGCACACTGTCGACATCAACCCTGAATTGCGACGCGGACAAGTTCTGGCCGATTTGGGCCGGGATGCGCGGAACGGTGATGCCAAGATCCGCCGATACCAATGTTGAAACACGCGCAATGCACTGTTCCAGCTCATCTTTGTCGATCGAATGCGTCAGGTCCGGTGCGAGAAATAGCGCGATCGGAAGTGCTTCCGCATGCACGGCTTGCTTCGGAGCCGGCGCCGAAGCAGCGCCGTCAGCGCCTCTCTTAGCGGAATTCTTGTCGGCTTTCGCGCCGACCTTGACATAGCTTGCCGCAGCAAAAAGAACAGCCAGGATGACGAACGGCGGCAAAGGGAAGCCTGGAACGACCCCCATGAATACCAAAACGCAGGCGGCTAACCTAAGCGCCTGCTTGCTTGCTGTAAGTTGGTGAACGATATCGGCGCCGAGCTTGAGCTTGGAAGGCCCGTTCACACGCGTGACGATGGTTGCGGCCGTAATTGACAGGAGCAACGCCGGAATCTGTGAAATGAGTGCATCACCGATCGTGAGGAGGGTGTATTGATGCAGCGCGTCATCGAGTGACATACCCTTAGAAAGCAAGCCGATGCTGATTCCGCCGAGCATATTGATGCAAATGACGATCAGACCGGCGATCGCGTCGCCCTTCACGAACTTCATGGCGCCATCCATGGCGCCATGAAGTTGGCTCTCTTGTTCCAGCGCCGCGCGCCGACGACGTGCTTCGTGTTGATCGATATGGCTGTTGCGCAATTCCGCGTCGATTGCCATTTGCTTGCCCGGCAGCGCGTCGAGTGTGAAGCGGGCCGACACCTCTGCGACGCGCTCGGCCCCTTTGGCGAGAACCATGAATTGAACCATGGTAACGATCAGGAATATGACGATTCCGACAGCGATATTCCCGGATATAACAAAATCGCCGAAGGTGTGGATAATGCTGCCGGCGTCGCCCTCGGCAAGAATCAGTCGCGTTGTTGCAATAGTCAGTGCCAGACGAAATACCGTCGAGATCAGGATGACGCCCGGCAAGGAGGAAAAATCGAGCGGCGTGCTGAGATAAAGGGCAACCATCAGCAGCAATACTGCAAAGCCGAGATTGAAGCCGATCAGCATGTCGATCACAATGATTGGGATCGGCATGATCATCATGCCGATCGCCAGAAGCAGCATCAAGGCGACCATGAAATCCGGGTGGGCCGGCGCGCGCACGACCAAGTTACGCAAGACGTTGGCCATGAAAGATTCCTATCGCTGATTGATGAAGGCTGTGCTCGCGCGCAATGACACGTAGCGCTGGAAAACATCACGAGCCTCGTTCATACGGCCGGCATGTCGCAGTGCGTGACTTCGCAAGAGCGTCATAGGCACGCGTGAAGACGGATGCACATCGACCGCGTCCAGCCGATCCAGCACATCGAGCGCTTCATCGCCAAGGCCCTCCGCGATAAGAGTGTAGGCCAGGATGCGGAGCAGATCGACGTCGTGGGAATGCTCGCGCGCTGCGATTCTCAGCAGAGCCAGACTCTGTGCACTTTGCCCGCACGCGAGGTGGACATAAGAGAGGGCGCAGAGCAGGTCGCGCTCGGGCCCGGAGATCGACAAGATATCGCCCGATTTGGAAGCTTCCGGTGTCAGCGTGGCGGGGACATGCTGCAATCCATTGCGGTCGACCATCGCTTAGCCCTTGATTATGCTGTTTTGATTGTGCCGGAGCAGAAGCAGCCGACGCAGCTCCTGCTGCAGGATTGCCAGACACTCACGGGCCGTCTTGTCGTCTGGCGTCGCCTCCAACGTCTGGGTTAAGCGCTCCAGCAGCACACCATGCTTATCCGCGCGCAGCACGTCCGGATGACGTAGACGTGGAATGACGAACGAGAGTAGGCCGTGTGAGAGATTGGACCCATAAAGGGAAGCCAGTACTGCGCGTGGGTCGATCTCTGCCCCGGCAGCCATCTCGAACAGGGCGACGCCCGAGACGGCGTTGATGGAATTGACCTCGAGAGCGGCTTCGCTCGCGCCTTCAATTGGCAGATTCTGCGCGGGCGCGTCTCGCCACGACGCCCGTTTCGTGCCGCCATCTGCATGAGCAACTCCGACTTCCATATCGACTTGCGAGGAGGGCGAGCCGGTAGCCGGTGCGTTCTGACCCACGTCTAATCCCTGCGATGAGGTGCCGGGCCCTACCGCGTGCTGGGGCAGCCTAGCCATCGACTTCTCCTTCTTTCTTGCAGGGTAGAGGCTCTAATACGGCAAAGCAGCAAATCGGCCGTTGCGGCTGAGTAGCACTCGCCCATCCTCAATTCGATCGACGGTCCACCCATTGCTTAATAGCGCACCCACGAAATACTTCTGCCCGCCGATAAGCAGATAAGGTTCGCTTCCACGCCAAACGGCTTGGACAGCAATTGAAGACGGCGTCTTCTCCTCTTTGACTGTGACTGCATTCACAAGGGTAGGGGTGCCGTTGGTTTGATGATCGAACCATTGCTGAATTTCTTGCCATTTTGCGACAACGTTAGGTGTGACGGTGCCTTCCGCGGTCACAACGCCAGGGCCCGAACCAACTTTGACATCAAATAGGCCCCGTCGTTCGAGCTCTTGCCGTAGCAATTCGGCGATTTCATCGGCAGCGCTCGCGTCATGATGATTGATGGCTGGTTTGGCGGCAAGCTCGACTGCCGGCAACGAGTCAGTACTCAGCGCCACCGCGCTGTCGGTAGGGGCGAAGATAGTTGAGACGGTGCCGATCGCGAAAGAGCTGAGCAAGAGGAGACTGAGTGCCACGATAGAACGACGTGAGCGAATGCTGGGGTCAGCTTGCGGGAGATCCTGCGTCGACCAGCGGATTGACATCGCTCCGACGTGAACGATCGCAGGAAGAGACAAACTGACGCGCTCGCCTGCGGTGATATTCTCGTGGCCGTCTACGCTGATACCAGCAGCAAGTGCCTCCACTTCGATCGAAGTGCGCTGTGGAATGATGCGAAGGTGATGCGGTTCGAGCCCTTGCTCAACGAAGATCATATCGGCATCGAGGCTGCTGCCGATAAGACTGTCGCCGACCGGCGCCTTGCCCCTCAGCCCGGTATAGAGCCCCGACAGCACCTCAAAGTCGAGCGAAATCGATTGGTTCACGGACAGTCTCCTGAACAACGAGAGAAGCCGTACGGCAGTGCCGTACGGCTCATTCAGAATTCGTCATTCACAGCGCGGCCATGATAAGCGACGCGGTGAGCCACTCGTCCTGCAGATTTACTGGACGCGTTCGTCGGCGACCTTCTTCTGGGACGAGAGCTCGGTCGTCATTCTGCGCATTTCCACGGCCTGAGCCTGAACCTTCTGGCTAACACGCTCGAACTCAGCCATCTGATTCTGGAAGCCAGCATCTCCCGTCTGCTGGGCGCCTGCCGCGCCACCGTTACCGCCAACATTATCAATTGCCATGTCGATTCACCTTTCTTCGTCGTATGTTGCTACATTGTGCCCTGTTACGTCGCGCGCACGGGCGAAACGATGACAGGAATGGAAAGAGACATGGGCTCGCCCCCGAGCGTGCTTCTGCTAAGGTTCAGCTCTGGGTTCTTGCCGAGAGTGTCTGGCTTGGTCTGCACGCTGCATTTTTCGTCGGCGTCTTTGATCTCGGCGGCCTTATCAGGGCCACTCTTCTCGACCTCCAGGTTATGGACGACTTTATCAAAGAACTTGTCGACGGTCCCGCCCACTGCGGAACCAATCGCCGCTCCGGCGGAGCCGCCGAGCCGTCCGCCGGCGGCGCTTCCGATCATTTCTCCGATCATCGGTTTCTCCTATGCTCGTCTTGTTACGCTCAATAGGCGACTCCTCGCCTAGAGTTCAGCGTGCTCATGCTAGGGGCGCTACCTTTCCAGAAGCTGACGAGCTACACCGTCGAGGCGACTGTTGCCGTAGGCCAGCGCTTGCTCGACTTATTGGTTGCCCAGCTAGCGCGTATAGTCGGCGCGCTGGAAAAGATCGTATGCGGGCTTCTCCGCCTCATGTAGAATTCTTTTCGAACCAGCGGCGGCGTTTCGGTTGCGTGCAGCGACGCGACCGGTTGATAAGACGATGGAGTGGTAGCGGCTGCTTGAGCCATTCAGTTCCAGCTTTGCCAGTTCGCGGATGTCGAAGGGAGCAAGTGTGGCGAACCCCTGATGTAGTGAAAGCTGACCGTGTAGTCGCTCGTCGGGCCTATACATCGCATCTGGAGCGCATGGGCCGCTGCGCTTTACGATCAATGTCATCGCAGCAAGTGCGACGTCGGTTGTCGTCAGCTTTTCGACAGGTATTGCGGGTAGCGTTTCTGACGTTGAATGCGCGTGCGATATGCTCGTGCCGTAACCGCGGAGTTGGATGAGGAGGGAGGGATCTCATCAGAGCTGCAGGTGCTGGCAACGGCAGGCATCTATGCGCTTCGGTGGGCCAATGGTGCATTCTCATGCAGGTCTGAATGGCGTTTCGGTGGACTAGCGCTTAACGCTTGCAGTTTTACAGCTTTCTTCTATCCAACAGGAGTGAACTAAATGGCGTATCTTCCCGTGGCCGGTCTTCCCGTGGTCGGCGCGCTCGATTCGGCGATGAACGGAGTGGTGCCGGAAGGCGCTGTTGTCGCTCCTGCTTTCAACGCCTTGTTGGGGCAGTATGCCCCGGTGAGCTATCAGAACCTACCGGCAGCCTCGCCAGCCCTGGTCGGTTCGGTCGTTGCAAGCGCCGTTCCGGTCGTCGTGGCTCCAGCAGTTACTACGCAGGCGTGCATGATGGCGCCGCCTCCTCCCGCCATGCTGGTGGGCCAGTCGAATCAGAGCTCTGAGCCTCCTGTGGATCCGGTGTGGACGCATGAGGTCAAGAATGGCAAGGCCACAATCAATCTCGGCGACAAGTATACGATTACGGCGGACGAGAAGGATGGCACCTGGACAGTTCGCAACAACCAGACCGGCCATGTCACGAAGATCCATGGCGACCCCCACGTCGATGCCGATGGCGACGGCAAGGCCGATTTCGATTTCAAGAAAGATATGACGTTCCAGCTCGACGATGGCACGAAAATTACTGTCAATAACGTCGACTACGGAAATGGTAAGGCAATCTCTTCAAAGCTTACCATTACGAACGGCCACAACGCGATGGTTGTCGAGGGCCTCGGCGACGATAAGGATGGCAAAAACAACCTGAGGGTGACGCAGTCCAACGCTGGCATGACCCTTGATGAGTTGACAGCCGATGGTGCTCAGACCATTCACGAGAGCGGCCAAGGCTGGGCCGATGGCGCCGGACGCGCGGTAAATCAGGCGAGTATCGATGCGGGTGAACAGGGATGCGGCCCAGGCAACTACCAGTATGCGCGTCAGCCGTCAGGCTCTGCAAGCCCCGTCTTCTTCGTTCCGCCTCCGCCGCCGCCTCTTGCGATGATGCCGGTTGCGGTCGCTCAGGCTCCCGCGCAGTCGCCTCAGCCGACGCCAGTTTGGTCGCATGAGGTGAAGGACGGCAAGGCGACGATTAACCTTGGTGATAAGTACACCATCACGGCTGATGAGAAGGACGGCACCTGGACTCTTCGCAACAATCAGACCGGCCATGTCACGAAGATCCACGGCGATCCTCACGTCGATGCGAATGGCGACGGCAAGGACGACTTCGACTTTAAGAAAGGCATGACCTTCGAGCTCGACGACGGCACAAAGATTACCGTGGACACGGTCGATTTTGGCAAAGGCAAAACCATTTCCTCAAAGCTGACCATCACCAACGGCGACAATGCGATTGTCGTCGAGGGGCTCGGGGATGACAAGGATGGAAAGAACAATCTGAAGCTGACGCAATCCAATGCCGGCGGAACCCTTGATCAGCTGACGTCTGATGGAGCTCAGACCATTCATGAGCAAAATCAGGGATGGGTTGACAACTCCGGACGCAGGGTGACGCAGTCGGTCATCGACCACAACGAGAACCCGGACGCGCCGCCGGATTACAAGACTCTGATGCGGGAAATGATGTTGCAGCGGATTGCGTGAGGCCGGATCCATCTTTTGAACAAAACGTTGAGGCGGGCGCTAGCGCCCGCTTTTCATGTTCGGCGAGCGACGATGAGCATAGCAGGAGCTGCGCTTATGGATCCAGAATCGCCGCTCTCGTCTGACGATCGCGTCAGCCAGAGCTTTGCGCCCAACCGCGCCAACAAGCGGGCCGCCCTCAGGACTAAGTACTGGCGACATCTCTCAATGCTGCGAAAAGCCCATTCTAGCGGACAGGCTCGCGGTCAGCCGCGGATCGGGCCAGTGACGGCCTGGCGAGCGCAATCGATTCTCGAATAAGGGGAATGATGCACGGCTAAACGTGGTATCATTGATTAGCCGTTGACAGCGCTGCGCGAGAGCGCTCCTATCGTCATCGTTTTGGGGCGGGATAGCGAGGAGCTTGCCCTGGCGTTCGGCCTTGCTGTACAGGCCTGCCGCAACGCAGCAGCGTTGGCCGAGTGATCCGGGCGCACACCGATTGGAGGACCCGCTCACCCAGCCATTTGGCGCATCGCTGAAGGCACGTTTGGCTCGCTGCAGGTACCAAGTCCCGCCTGCTTCGTTCAACCGGGCTCGTTTTTGAACGCCGCGTCCGATGCATCCCCATCCCGCCTCACCCGTCATCCAGCTCGTTCAAGGCATCATCCATATCCGACTGGGAGTCGCTTATAACTTGCGTGGCGACGGAAACGAGAGCCTTCTCGAAAGCTCGCTGCAACAACGCTGCAGGCGAACGGTCGCTGTTGCTCGCTCCGGTGTCGGGTTCTGCGCCAGGCTCTGGCCTTGTTGCTGCGATATCGGCTGTGCCTGCGTCCATGTCGTAACACCCAGATAGCGGCGTCGCCGCGAGATGACCTGCTTCCTGATAGCAGGGGCAGCTTGCGAGAAGCTGACGAAGATCGCGTCTCATGTGCGATGAGTTCTACGGTCACTGATGGTGACTTGCTTCGTGGACTTTCGGATGTGCAGAAGGGGTGTGCTCGCGACACGGAAAGTGGATCGACTGGCATCTGCCAGCGATCAGACCGCTTGTGTGCGCAAGCCCTTGGTGAGGGAATATGAAGTTCCGGCTCGGCGAATTATCTTGCATCATAAAAGTCACCACGCTGATCGCCGCGGTCCAGCAACCAAACGATGGACAAATCTCCGAAGCCAACTGTCATGGCAGACGCAGGAGATGTGACGCAAAACAGCCCTTGCGCTTGCGGCTTTTCTTCGCGGTCCTGATTCTCAAGGACTTAGACAGAGCAGCGCGGCAGAGATTCTTGTTACCTTTCTAATCCTGCAAGAGCGAGTCTCCCGGCGTGTACGCAAGCGCATCAAGATCGTGGGGCTACGCAAGCCTGCGGGCTCAGTTCGTAACGATTGCAATCGCTGCAGTGCGGAGTTCAATAGACCTTCGGCCTCACACAAAGTGCCAAGACTCTGATGATCATCGCTTTTGGAGCCACTTTGTCTGCTCGTGCCCTGCAATAAGACGGCTCGCCCTCTGTCACACGATGCGAAGAAAGGCGCGAGCCTCCTCGACTCGACCGGCACCTATGAAGCACGTGTTCGGAGGCCGCATTGGAGCTCTAAGTCGTCGCACTACCTTCAAAGACGGCGCTAACGCGCCTTTCGATCGAGCATCCCGTGGCTAATGCCATACATTCGCGGCTGCCTCCATGAGCTGGCCGTCTTAGACATTGCTCAGTCTGGGCACCTTAGCTTTCGAGAAGCTGACGATCAGATGGATTGAAGCCAATGCTGGTTCGACCGAATCGGCGGAGACACATCATCAAGTATCATTTCCGGCCTCGACCGGCTTCGCGCATGTCGCCGTCCTGGTGCGGGGTGTCGGATGAATAATGACCTTCGGGTCGTCCGTCCCGAATGACCGTGCTCGAGGAGCCGCGAAACAACATCAAAACCGAGTCGCGTTGTGGCCTTTCGGCCGCGGCGGGCTCCCGCCGGGCCTGCGCCTCCGCCACAAGGCCCTTGAGGGTCTGGTCCACCAATGCAACAAAGCGCGGTGGGCCAGAAGCCAGGACGAGGCCCTCTCCCGGAGCCGGTTTCACGATATAGCGCTCATCGGAGATGTTGAGCGCATCGAGCGCGGTCTTGAACGCATCGAAACTGAGCGGGTTCAACACAATGAGCCGGCTTTGCGCCTCGTGGGCAGCGGAGACGTAAAGGACAAGCCCGTCGTAGTACCATTGAAGATTGTAGAGGGCTGTCAAGCGATCAAGGAACTCTCGCGGCGGAAGGTCCGGCATTCGTCCGCGGATCCTGCCCCTTACCTCGGCACTGACATTGACCCTGATATTGAGATTGTTGCCGAACTCCTGAAGGGCCGCAGAAAGATCCTGATCGAGAACGGTGTAGCTATAAGCGGTCGAGGGTAGTGAAAGGGATGCGCCAAACGCTCGCATCATTCCGAGATAGATGATCCCACCCACACAGAGAGCTCTCTTTAAAATTTGCACCATCTTACATCTTACAAGCATTCTCAGGCGCCTTCCACTCAGAATAGGACTGGAGTTTCATTCCGACTTGGAAGCCAAACGTGATCTTTAGATGACGCAATCAGCGGCATCTTTGTCAGGTTTTCGTCAGCTCGCTAATCTATGACCTTGATCCGCTTATCGGTCAGAACGCCTGGTCTCATCACACGAGAACAATGACTCCTTCCATCATGTTAGGCGCAATGCCGATCTCTCCCAATTCGGTCGACTGTCTTGCCAATGCCTGCTCGCCGGCAGCTACTGGTGAGCAGGTGCACTTTGAGCAGGCTCTCGCGCGAGCAGCTTCTAGTCACGGAGCTGCCTCTCAGGTCGCGGACAGGACGGCGGTTGCTCCGCCGGTAATGGAGGTCCAGCGCGCGGACAGGTTGGCTAGTCCGCCAGGCGACCGCGTCCTTCACGCCTTTTCCAGTATATACCATGACCATGCCGTTCCTCCGGCTGTCGGAGGCGTGCCGACTGCTGTGACCGGTCTGCAGCCTGGACCAGCGACCCAGCCGCTCTTGCAGTCGGACAATGTCGGCCCACATGCGACGGTTAAGCCGGTTGGAGCGGATTTCGATTCGATGATGGTCAATCTGCGGGACGTCTATCGAGACGTCATTCAGGTTTCGCTCGTGTCCAAAGGTACCAGTGCCGTCAGCTCGTCGCTAAACAAGCTGCTGTCGGCAGGCTGAGTGAGGCTGATGAGTGGCGTGATGCAAACCGGTAGCGACGGCGGCCGTCAATTGTGGCGGCGCCTTCGGACGTGTTTTGCTCTGCCACTTTTCCTTGCGCTGATCGGCTGCAAGGCTGACCTCTACACTAAAATTCAGGAGCGCGAGGCTAATGAGATGCTTGCGCTCCTCCTTGGAAAGGGTGTCGATGCCGTTCGTGTTGTCGCCAAGGACGGAACCAGTACAATCCAGGTCGAGGAAAAGCAGCTCGCCTATTCGATTGACCTCCTGAATATCGAGGGGCTGCCGCGCCAATCCTTCAAGAATCTTGGCGAAGTTTTCAAGGGATCCGGCCTCGTTGCCTCGCCGATCGAGGAGCGGGCCCGTTACGTGTATGCTCTAAGCGAAGAATTGTCGCGCACGATCAGCGATATAGACGGCGTCCTTTCAGCTCGTGTCCATGTCGTTCTTCCGAAGAACGATTTGCTGCGCCAAGATGCGACCCCGTCCTCTGCGTCGGTTTTCATCCGACATGGATCCAGCGCGAAACTATCGGCGCTGCTACCGCAGATTAAGATGCTTGTCGCAAACAGCATTGAAGGTTTGTCTTACGACAAGGTCGCGGTCGTCTTCGTGCCGGTTGAGCGGGCACCGCTCGAGCAATCGGCTGCGGCGACGGCCGCTGCGGCTCAAACAGCCAAATCTGGCTCAGTGCCGTTGCTTGCAGTTGGTGTGGGAGGTGCCGGCGCGGCATTCGGCATCGTATCTTACCTGTTGCTGGGCGCCCGTTTTCGTCAGTCCGGACAATCGTCGCGCAAATGGCCCATGTTCGGTACACGTTCGAGTGCGCCCGCTGTGCAGGCTGCAGGCAAAAAGATGATTTCTGATGCGACATAGTGAGGACGCTCATGTCGACATCGATATCATCAACCGAACTCAATCGTTCGTTCATGCTGACTGCCGATCGCCAGCGCGAGCTCGTGGCCTCGATCCATCCGAGCCGTTTCGCTGCGCGGCTTGATCCGCTGCTATCGCCTCCCACATTGGTCAGGCTACAGCGGAGTGCCAGGCTGCAGCCAAGACTGGCCGAGCTGCTGCTTGGCAGCGAAGTGGATCTGAGCAGCGCCATCTGGAACGAGGACCCTCTGCTCGGCCACGATCCCCATCGGGTTGCGCTACTCGCGGGCAGCATCTGGCATGCACGCTCCGTCCTCAAGCTGGTATCCCGGCACGATCTATCGATATTAATCGAAAGGATCGGTGCTGAAGCGCATGCTCTCGGGGTCCGGCATTTATCCAATGCTGTCGCAACCACGCCCATTGTCGATCCTGAGCAGTTGTCGCGACAGATCGAAAGCGACGGGCATGCTTGTCTCGGCGCCTGGCTCGAAAGGGGTTCATCAATTGACCGTACCCGCGTGCTTCTACGCCTGCCGATTGGGACCGCTGCGGAGAATCCGGCTGCTGAACACCGTAGCGCGGCCGGCCCGCTGCTTTCCCTGGTGACGGTCCACTTGGCGACGGAGACCGCAAGGGCATGACAGCCGATGCCCCAGAATTCCCCGTGGCACCACAGATTCGGCCCCTCGGGCCGTTGATCTTGGCAGCCGAGCTCAAGATCTGGCACGACGCCGTAGAGGCACGGGCTGCTGCCGAGCGGCATCTGCAGCGGGTTCGCGGTTGGGCACGCCAGGCTTATGAGCAGGAACGAGCGCAGGGCCGCGCCGAGGGCGCAAAGGCAGGCGCAGAAGAGATGGCGCGACTGTTAGCGCAGGCTGCTTGTGAACTGGCGCAGCGAAAGGCTGTTCTGGAGCGGGAATTGCCGCAGCTGGTGCTTGAGATCGTCCGCGATTTGCTTGGCGCGTTTGATCCGGGCGAGATGCTGGTGCGGGGCGTTCGTCACGCCATTGAGCAAAAATACAAGAATACGGAAGTTTGCCTTCACGTGTCCCCGCTGAAGGCCGATCTACTGGCCAGTGAGTTCAGGGGCTATGACGGGCTGGAAGGCCGGCCGAAGGTCAGGATTGAGCCGGATCCGGCGCTGACGGCGGACCAGTGCGTCTTGTGGAGCGAGTTTGGCAATGTCGATCTCGGACTTGGCGCGCAGCTCCGCGCGCTACGACGCGGGTTTGGTTTGTCTTCGCAGGTAGGTGAATCGTGACCACGCAAGAAGCGGCTCATGAAGCTGCGGCCGGAGAAGGAACTCTCCAAGCCGCGCTCTCATCCTTGAGATCTTCTGCAAAGCATATCGATACGCGCGCCGTCCGCGGTCGGATTACGCGGGCAATCGGCACGCTCCTGCATGCCGTCTTGCCGGAGGCCCGCGTCGGAGAACTATGCCTGCTGCAGGATCCCCGCACCGGGTGGTCGCTTGAGGCCGAGGTGATCGGCCTGTTGCCCGATGGGGTGTTACTCACGCCGATCGGTGACATGGTCGGGCTGTCCAACCGTGCGGAGGTGGTCACAACCGGACGAATGCAGGAAGTGGCAGTCGGCCCCGATTTGCTCGGTCGAGTGGTCGACAGCTTTGGGCGTCCGCTCGATGGCAAAGGTCCCATAAAGGCTGGCGAAGCCCGCCCGCTGCGGGGCAAGGCACCTAATCCGATGAAACGGCGCGGCATTGAACAGCCTTTTCCGCTCGGCGTCCGTGTCCTCGATGGCCTGCTGACGTGTGGAGAAGGTCAGCGCATCGGAATCTATGGTGATGCCGGTTGCGGCAAGTCGACGCTGATGTCGCAGATCGTAAAGGGCGCGTCAGCCGATGTCACCGTCGTTGCGCTGATCGGCGAACGTGGACGAGAAGTGCGTGAATTCATCGAACGTCATCTTGGCGAGGCCCTCCGCCGTTCCGTGGTCGTGGTTGAGACCTCCGACCGTTCGGCGATGGAGCGGGCTCAATGCGCCTACATGGCGACGGCACTCGCCGAATATTTCCGTGACCAGGGATTGCGCGTCGTTCTGATGATGGATTCTTTGACGCGATTTAGTCGCGCCGTGCGCGAGATCGGCCTTGCCGCAGGAGAACCGCCGACCCGGCGCGGCTTTCCGCCCTCCGTGTTTGCGTTGTTGCCGGGCTTGTTGGAGCGCGCCGGCATGGGCGAGCATGGCTCCATTACGGCCTTCTATACAGTGCTTGTCGAGGGTGATGGCACGGGAGATCCAATAGCGGAAGAATCACGCGGCATTCTCGATGGCCATATCATTCTCTCGCGCGCGCTGGCCTCTCGAGAACATTTTCCGGCAATCGATGTGCTGTCGAGCCGAAGCCGCGTGATGGATGCAATCGTATCCGCGCCACATCGCAAAGCGGCATCCTTCTTTCGTGATCTGCTCTCGCGCTACGCTGAGGCCGAGTTCTTGATCAAAGTCGGCGAATATAAGCAAGGCTCGGATCCGCTAACCGACCTGGCGATTGCCTCGATCGAGGATCTGCGAGCATTTTTGCGCCAGGGTCAGGACGAGGCATGCAGCTTTGAGGAAACAATTGCATGGATATCACGTCTGACCGCCTGAATCCCGTTCACGCGTCGAAATTGCGGCTCGTCAAGGACATGCGGGAGCGGAGCGCCCTTCGTGAGCTGTCCAACATGGAAGCCAAGCGCCGCAATGCGGTTCAAGCCGTCGAGCAAGCTTTCGAGCATCTTGCAAATGCCGAAGGACGGCGCGCAAGGGTTGAAGCGGAGCTTTATGCGGAGATGTTATCGGCGGATGCAATGTCAGTCTCCGAACTGGAACGTCGCCATCATCTCATCATCGGCCGGCTCACAGACGAGGTCGCAGCGGCGCAGCGAAACCTTGCTAAGGCTCGTGTTACTCAAGAGCAGGCCGAGGCTGCGGCTGTTGAGGCGCGTATCCTTTGGACCAAACGTTCGGCCGCGAGCCAGAAATGGCATGAGATCGAGCGCGACGTTCGGCGTGTCACGAATACGGATTTGGAGGCCGCGGCTGAAATCGAAGTCGATGATGAGGTCCTGCTGCGGCGAGGCCGACCCGGGCAAATGGGAGGCGAGCCGACATGATGGCCGATCTTCCTGTGCTGGAGCCTGGGTGCTGCAATGTGGAAGTGGCGCCTGCGACATCCAGATCGGGTGGGGCCACGCCCTTTATACCGCGCTTGACGCTCTCTCATGAAGTGGCCTCGTGGCTCAATGAGATAGCAGCTTTGCGCACACCTCTGCAAAGCCGTCTCGGCGAGAAGCCGCTATCGGTCGGTGTAAGCCGGCTCGTCTGGCAGCCGGAGCCGGCTTCGGCATCGATGCTTGGCTGCGTCTTCGAGGTAGACGGAGAAAACGTCGTCGTGTCCTTGCCCGGTCCGCTTGCGGCAGCACTGATTGAGACCGTGCAGGCTGGCCTGACCTTATCTTCTGAGCCAGCGCGTTCGCTGATCCTGGAACTTGCGCTTGAGCCGTTGCTTGCTCCGCTGGAGAGAACGACGCAACGGAATCTGCGGCTTGTTCGCACTGAGGAAGCGCCCGGTGCGAGACCTTATCTTGAATTCGACGTCGTCTATGGTCAGCTCGCCAGCAAGGCTCGCCTGCTTCTATTCTCGCCTCTTGACGGTCCGGTTCCTCCGGCGTTCCGCACCCTAGGCGAGCTGCTTGTCCGATTGCCGCGACAGACGCCCAGGCTGCTTTCCGAACTCCCGGTCATCGTTGCAGGCCATATCGGTTCGCTGCGCGTCACGATCGGCATTGTTCGAGAAGCACGGCAAGGCGACGCGCTGCTCCCAGACGCAATTCCCCTCGCGCGAGGCCAGATCATTCTCACTGCAGACCGGTTGTGGGCCCCTGCAGAGATTGGTGGCGACAGGCTGGTGCTCCGGGGACCATTCCGCTTGCGATCCCACCCCCTGAAAAGTGAAGATGTGATGACACAAAGCCAGGCCCAGCAGCCCTCCTCAGAGGCCGATATCGATAGCCTCGAGATCACACTGATATTCGAATGTGGCCGCTGGCCGATGCCGTTGGGAACGTTGCGAACCATTAACGAAGGCCACGTCTTCGAGATTGGCCGGCCGATTGACGGCCCGGTCGACATCCTTGCGAACGGACAGCGTATCGGCCGCGGCGACATCGTACGGATCGGCGAGGAACTGGCCGTCAGGTTACGCGGTAGGTTGGCGCTTAATGACTGAGATTCAACCCAGCATCCTTGCGCTTCTTGCGATAACCGTCGGCCTTGGCCTGCTGGCCTTTGCGGTCGTCACAACTACCGCCTTCATCAAGGTCTCGGTTGTTCTCTTCCTCGTGCGTAATGCGCTGGGGACGCAATCGATACCGCCGAACATCGTCCTTTACGGAGCGGCACTGATACTGACCGTCTTCATCAGCGCTCCGGTCTTTGAGCAGACCTACAATCGCCTTACCGACCCCCAACTTCGCTATCAAACCTTCGACGACTGGATGGCGGCCGCGAAGGAGGGGCAGGAACCGTTGCGCGCCCATCTTAAGAGGTTCACCAATGAAGAGCAGCGCCGCTTCTTCCTGTCGTCCACCGAACATGTCTGGTCGGAGGAGATGCGCGGCAGCGCCACGGCAGATGATTTTGTGATTCTAGTGCCGTCGTTCCTGATTTCCGAGCTCAAGCGTGGCTTCGAAATCGGCTTTCTTCTCTATCTTCCCTTTATCACCATCGATCTGATCGTCACGACGATTTTGATGGCCATGGGCATGTCGATGGTCTCCCCCACGGTGATCTCCGTCCCGTTCAAGCTTTTTCTGTTCGTCACTATCGACGGCTGGTCACGTCTCATGCACGGGCTGGTGTTAAGCTACGCGACGGCGGGAGGTTGACGATGAACGAAGCCAGCATCCTCACGCACTTAAGCCAATCGCTTGTCCTTTTCATGATGTGGGTTCTGCCGCCGCTGCTCGCAGCTCTCATCTCAGGATTGATCATTGGCCTCATCCAAGCGGCAACCCAGCTCCAGGATCAAACCTTGCCTCTGACAGTCAAGCTTCTGGTCGTCGTGGCCGTGCTCGCCGGGTTTTCTCCCGTGCTCAGCGCGCCACTCATCGAACAAGCCGAGCGCATCTTCAGCGAGTTTCCTGCACTCACCGCAAGATATTAGCAGAGCTTGAATGGCTGGCCTGTCCCCCACCGATGCGCAAGCTGTCGTCCAGGGCGCGATCGAGCTCGTAGCCGCAGCCGGTCTGAGCGCGGCCCGCGCCCTGGGCATCATGCTAGTGCTTCCCGTCTTTACCCGACCGCGCATCAGCGGCCTGATTCGGGGAAGCCTGACGATTGCGATCGGCCTGCCATGCCTCGCACAGGTCAAGCTCGGCCTGTCAGCACTGGACCCGGGCACCCGTCTGGTCAGCGTCACCATGCTTGGGCTTAAGGAGGTATTTGTCGGTCTTGTGCTCGGCCTCCTGCTCAGTATTCCGCTATGGAGTATCCAGGCAGTCGGCGACATCATCGATACCCAGCGAGGAATTTCAAGCCAGGTTGCGGGCGAGGATCCCGCCACGCACAGCCAAGCGTCCGGAACGGGGCTTTTTCTCGGCATAACCGCGGTTACGATCTTCGTTCTGGTCGGCGGCCTCCAGACGATGGTGAAAGGTCTGTATGACAGTTATCTGGTCTGGCCCGTTTTTCAGTTCTTGCCTGTGGTGACGTCGCAAGGGGCGATGGAATGTCTGGCCCTTCTCGATCATATCATGCTGACGACGCTGCTGGTCGCCGCGCCGGTGCTGGCCCTGCTGCTGCTGGTCGATATCTCGGTCATGATGCTCGGCCGTTTCGCATCTCAGTTCAAAATGAACGATCTCTCTCCGATGATCAAGAATGTCGCTTTCGGCGTCATCATGGTCAGCTACACCGTCTATCTGCTGGAATACGCGGAAGCTGAGACCTTGAACTCGAGCAACATGCTTGAGTATCTGAAGAAGCTGTTGAAATGAGTGGTACGAGTGAGGAGAAAAAGCGTCCTCCGACGCCCAAAAAGCTGCGCGATGCGCGCAAGAAGGGGCAGAGCGCGCGCAGCTCCGATCTGGTGAGCGGCGTCAGCGCCTGTGCCGGTTTCGGCTGCCTGTGGTGGCGAGCGGGCGCGATCGAAGACAAGTGGCAGGAAACGGTCCGATTGGTCGATAAACTGCAGGAGCAGCCGTTCACAAGCGCGGTGCCACAAGCGCTCAGCGGCTTGCTGGAACTTTCGATTGCAACTGTCGCCCCGTTTCTCGCCGTTGCCGTGACAGCAGCTCTTCTGGCGAATGTTCTCGCCAATGGCGGCTTCTTGTTTGCTTCGGAGCCGCTCAAGCCGAAGCTTGAGAAACTGGACCCCATCAAAGGCTTGAAACGCATCGCCTCGAAACGCTCGGCCATCGAGCTTGGTAAGACGCTAGCTAAAGTGGTCTTGCTTGGTGCGACTTTCTTTCTCGCCGTGACCGCGAGCTGGAAAGCGCTCGTGTACCTCCCGGTCTGCGGCATGGGCTGTCTTGGCTTCGTCTTCACCGAGATTAAACTGCTGACCGGGATTGCTGCTGCAGCTTTTCTGGTCGGGGGATTGGCTGACCTTCTAATCCAGCGCTGGTTGTTTATGCAGGACATGCGCATGACGGAAACGGAGGCCAAGCGGGAGAACAAGGAACAGCAAGGCAATCCGCAGGTCAAGCGCGAGCACCGCCGTCTGCGGCAGGAGTCGGCCAACGAGGGTCCGCTCGGCATTAGTCGGGCCACCTTTATATTGCGAGGGTCGGCAACGTTGATTGGGCTGCGCTATGTTCGCGGTGAGACCGGCGTGCCGGTCTTGGTCTGCCGTGGCGAGGGCGAAGCTGCTTCACAGCTGCTTGGTGAGGCGCGCGCACTGCGCCTCAACATTGTGGATGACGATGTCCTGGCGCGTCAGCTGCTCGGCAGAGCAAAGCTCGGCAAGCCGGTTCCCTCGCAATATTTCGAGTCGGTCGCAAAAGCACTCTATGCCGCTGGTCTGGTCTAGATCATCCTGTCCTAACGCTGCGATCGGCTGAGCGTCTTGTCCTTTGGAAACAACCTATCCGCGTGGCCAAGCAGTCTATCATCACTGAGCTCGGCCACGGACAAGGGTCGAAGCGCTACCGCCAATTTCCGCAGATGGCTCGCATAGCTCTCGGCCGTTCTCTTGCCGATCCGTCGACCAAAACCCGCGTTGGCGGCCTTCCTGATGAGCCTCTCATCTTCCCTGGACGGACGATAATGTGTTGAGATGGGGCCAGCGTCGGCGTCAGGCTTGCGGTACCGACTGACCATTGACAAAGCGGGGGCGATGACCTTATCGCTTGGCAGCAGCTTCTTAGCGTAATCGGCCAACGTATCGTCATCCAGCCCAGAAGTTGATTTCCCAGACTTCTTCAGGACGTCGGCCAAGTTGGGAAGCCGACGATCATAAATTTCGAACGTTTTCTCACCCTTCGGTTGCGCTCGATCGAGAGCCGCGCGGGACGATGTCAGGACATCATAAAGCGCTGCGTGAGGATATACGGGGCCGGCGTCTTGCGCGCCTTCCAGGTGCTGCTCAAACGCAACATGCGGCTGTTGCGGCTGTTCCACGCCGGCATCTGAAGCAGTGGACTCTCTATCGGCTGGGTTGATCGTGTTGAATCGGTCCATGGTCAGTCCGCTGCATCGCTGTTTCGGTATTGCGCTACTCACGTTAGCTTTCCAAAACCTGGTGCGGGTGAACAAGATCCGTCATCCGTTCTCGATGAGAGCCAAATCCTGTGCGGCACGTTGCGTTTGATCGTCACCACTCCCGAAACATAGCGCGGCTTTGTGTGTCACGATCGAGTCGCCTCTCCTTGCTGGCCACATGGAGGCAGCGATTGTGATTCGGGACATTCGCCAAAAACCGCTATCGGAGCGGCTGCACATTCGGTGCTGTCGTTCCCGCCGCGTTCGGGGCTGCCGTACCTGCTCCATCTTCTCCGTTGCTCTTGTTACGCGGGGCGAAGGTACCGTAGTTGGCCAAAGGAATGGCGGCGCGACCGCCAGTACTTGTGATGACAGACCGATTATCCAGCAAGTCGAGCGGATCGTTTACCATAACAGCCAGATTGTTTTTGGTCGAGCAACCAAGCGTGGGTTCGAACGAATTGTCGTTCACGGCTGGTCCGACGATCAAAAGCGACGGACAGATCGGAGGATGGGCATCAAAGGTGATCGCCTCGATCCTCACGCCGGAACGGGCCGGTAAATCGACGGGGGAAGCGGACAGGCCGATGTTATAAGGTGCGACGCCCATGGCTCGGGCCTCGTGCGCCACTTGGGCAATGAGCCTGGGTGAGCCGGTGACATCCACATGGAGTGCATCCCGCCGGCCGCCACTGGCGTTCGCGATAAAGCTCCGCAGCTGACGCTTTTCGGAGCCACGTAGGCTCTGCAGGAACAAGATACGTTTCTTCTGCTCGACCTGTATTGCTTGTTCAGCTGGCCCGAGATGGAGCGAGGCACTATTTGCGCATCCGCCCAATGTTGCCCCAATAACGATTAAGTGACACAAAGGTCGCAAGGTCACTTGACGATCCTCATTCGATGATAAAGCCGGCACTGCCGGTCAATCCTGGTGCGCTGGTGCGAGGAGCATCGCGATCTCGCGGCGGCCGGGCCACCGTGTTCGTCAAAATGCGCCCCGCGTCTGAGGGCGGTGAGATGCGGTCGGCCGGCGCACTCATCTTGTCCGGGTTCGATGCGGGCCGCACGATGTAGGGCGTGACAATAATGACCAGCTCGGTTTCACGTTTTTGAAACGATGAGGAGCGAAAAAGCGCACCGAGGATGGGCACATCGCCGAGCCAGGGGAACTCGCTGATGTCAGTGTTGAAGTTGCGTCTGATGAGCCCACCGATTGCAAAGCTCTGACCGCTGGCGAGCTCGACCACGGTGTTTGCCCGCCGCGTCGAGAGGGCAGGGACCGCCATGCCATTGATTTTGACTTCGCCTTCGCTGGTCAGTTCGCTGACTTCGGGCTTCACACGGACATTGATCTGATTGTTGCTGAGCACGGTCGGGACGAATTCCAGGCTTACGCCGAACTGTCGGAATTGAACCGAAACCTGTCGATTCTCCTGCATGACAGGGATCGGAAATTCCCCGCCGGCGAGGAAGCTTGCGGCTTCACCGGACATCGCCGTCAGATTCGGCTCAGCCAGGATCGAGGCGAGGTGCTCGCTCGCGAGAGCGTCGAGAACAGCGCTCAGGTTGGCATTGCCGGCATTAAACCCGATCCCGATCGTGCCGCCGCCACCCGCCGCGCCAGACCCGCCTCCTTTGCCAGAAATAAGGAAAGCGCCGTTTGGGCCGGAGGCTGTGAAGTTGATATTGAGATCCTTGACGGCGCTGCGGGAGACTTCCGCCACCCGCACGCTGAGATTCACCTGCAATGAGCCGGCGACCTGGATCTTGTTCACAACCAGCGCGCCCGCCCCAAGAAACTGCTCAGTGACCTTCCGGGCCGCCTCGGCGACATCGGCATTGGGTGCCGTACCGTTAAGGATCGCGCCGCGCGGGGTATAGCTGACGTGGATCGGATAGTCGCCGACCTCCGCCTTCAGCGCGGCCCGCAGATCCTCGATCGGTTGGGTAACGACGACACGTAGCTCAGCGAGAGCCTCTCCCTTGTCGTTAAGGGCGAACAGGCTTGTCCGTCCGGACTTTTTGCCAAACACGAAAATCGTGGTGTTCGACGGCGCCTGATAATCCGCAATCGAGGGGTCGGCAATAAAGATGCTCGCAGCCGGTCCGGTCAGATGAACTGTCTTGCCCTGTGACGAGGTAATATTGAGCGTGCCAGTGGTGCTGCCAGGCGTCGCACGTGGCGGTTCTCCTTTGCCATCCCGCTTTGTCTGAGCTGTGGCAGCAAGCGGAAATAGCAGAGCGACTGCGCACAGGACGTAGCAGAGGCGGGAAAAAGCGGCTGTATGCGGATGCGGGCCGCTGGCGACCATCGACGGCTCATCAGCGCCGGCGGCATTGTTAACGACGTTCAAGGAAGTGTTGCTTTCAAGTTCGATCGGCTAGGCAGCCGATGCTGCGCCAATGAGTTCAAGGGTGTAACCGACACCGCGCGCGGTCTTGATCCTGAGCGTTGCACCGGCCTGGCTCAAATGCGTGCGTAAGCGATAGATCCCGACTTCCAGCGCATTGGTCGAGACCTCGTCGTCAAATGCATACAAGCTATCCTCGAGCGAGGCGCGCGGCACGGTACGGCCGGCCCGATTGAGCAGATGTTCAAGAATGCACACTTCGCGGCGCGCAATTCTGAGGATTCGACCGCCGACGGAGACTTGTCTCGCGATCGGATCGAAATGCAGATTTCCGAATGTCACCAGCGGCGCCGTCATTTGCGTTGACCGTCGCAAAATAGCTCGCATGCGAGCGATGAGTTCGTCCATAGACACGGGCTTGGGCAGAAAATCATCCGCGCCCGCATTGAAGATCGCAATCCGCCGGTCCAGATCGTTGAGACTGCTCATCATCATAGCCGGCATTGACTGTCCCTCGCGCCGCAACTGCTTCACCCAATCCAACCCGTCTCCATCGGGCAAAGCCAATTCGAGCAGGACCAGGTGGTAGTTCGCGCAATCGAGCGCGGCCGCCGCCTCATCCAGCGAGCGTGTTACGTCGACGGCGAAGCCGCGATTTAAGAGCGCTTCCTTCACGTCGCGGGCAAAGTCCGCATGATGATCAACCAGGAGAATTCGCATCGCCTCTCGTCCATTCACACCAAGACCTGAGCGCGACACAATCGACTATGGGGCTCGATGGAACTGAGAGGCGGTTGGTTTGGGGTGAATTTGAACAGCCCGAAACGAGAGGGCGGAATATGTTGATAGGTGATCAACATCTGCGGGTCCATTGTCATCGTATGGGCCACGGACCGCTGCGCACTGCTTACGGCGTAGGCGCTGCTCAACATGCCCCTCAGCCCAGCAAGACATCTGATATTGTCTAAAAGGCTGATGGCCGCGGTGGCGCGCTGACGCCTCTGTGGGCCAATCAGAGCCGTTCTTCCAGACCCTGAGCCGACGCCTGCGGTGCGAATAGCGCCAAGCCGCGCAATCGAAACCATGGCGCGGGAGAGGATCGGAGTTGTGGCTGAACAGATGAGCGAAACCGACATTTGGAACCCTCCGAATTGGTCGTGGTCTGCGGTCGTCTTGCTGGGCCGTTGAGCCTGTCGTGTCGTGAAGTCACGACAATGCAAGTCTTTCCGGATTCGAAGACACATCACGGGACGCATCTGGCCAATAGCTTCACAGGCCAAGATGCACGACGAACGATCAATGTCCGATCGGCTCGAAGAACACCCTCTCGCTGGGAGATTGTTCGCAGGCAAGAGTGTCAACCATGCCGAAGTTTCGTCGGGCTCGAGGTCCCCTCGTCCGCCGCAACCCAGCGAAAGCTGCGAACGCTGGCCGAATCGAGCTCCACAGTGTTGAACTCGCGCATAGGTCCCGGTGGCTACACCAGCACTATTTCGTCTCACGTGGTTCACGGCGCCAGAATGATCGGATCTCGAGCTTGGAATTGGTGTGTGCCCAAAATAGCGATCGCCAGCGTTCTGCTCGCGCGCCGCATCTTGATTCAGTTGCGACAGGATCGGCGCTTCGTCTTTCGATCTGCACACGGGCGCCAATGTCATGAGCATTTCATCGGTCAAATTAAGGCGTAGCTTCAGCCAAAGCCTATGGCATTGTTTGAAGACAGTCGTCTTCGCTAGGCCTTACAACATGAAGTCGCGCTCGTGCGTTCGACCTCATACTTGGCAATTTGGCAGGCAGACCGTGGCGAGCCTCGTGATGCTTCTATGTGACGCGCGGGAGCTAACTTCTGAAACGAAGACGCCCGAGCGCCCAGGCCGACTTGACCGGCAAGGGACTGAAAAGGAAATCGTTTGCCAAACGACATTCTTGAATGCTGCCTCCATAGATCACGATCGAGTATGGAGCTTCTAGGCAAGCTTGGCAAAATCGATTGTTTTGATGGAACGCATCCAGGTGGCGAATAGGCCATTGTGCGACGGCCCGGGGTGCCGCTGAGCGAGTCTCTATTGAGCTGATACTTGATGCGATTGCACCCGAGCTCTCTTGATTGATTGCGCGGTCGATGGCAGGTCGCAGCTGGCGAAGAGAGGGAGGTGAAGGGATGAACTGATCTGAACAACGTTTGCGAAGCCATTATCAGCGGCACCGCCAGACCACCGTTGCAAGGAGCCTGCGACAAGGCGCGTTCGCCGGCTGTCTAATCGTTAGTCTCCGGTGCCCGCTTGTATGGATTGTCTTCGCTGGCGATTCGGTACTTCTCCAAATCGCCGCCCAGGAACAAGCGCTCGGTCTCACGGGTTGGCGTTCTGCCCAGCGAGCACATCAGATCCACATCCGCATTGATATTGTCCTGATCCTCCACATTCATTCCAAGGCCAACACTGCTCAGTACGTCGTCGGGCGTCCAGACGGCGGACTTCGGTACGGCGTAGGTGTACAGCGTGTTCGCATTGTGGGCGATCGCTCTCGCCCAGTGGTCACTCGAAACGGTCAGTTTTATAGGATCTTCGACCAACGAGACGAATGGAGAAGATGTCTTACCACGCATATGCCATCCAGCCTGGCGCGCCCGGTCCATTGGATATCGCTCCAGAGGATCTCCAATGGAAGAATGATCCCGTGCCGTGTTTCGGACATGTGATATTGCACATGTGCTGGCTTCCGTGCGCGGTTTGCAATCGCTGTCCTGGTTCTGGAAACGATGCAGTTTGAGATATGCCGACGCCGCCACATTGTCGAAAATGCGGTTCCCGTTGACACTGTGGTCCCCCGCTGGCGCCCATCGTGCTGATTGCTGGTCGGCCAGGGCTATCTCGCTCTTGAGCGCTTCAAGGGTAGCGCCTGTTAGCGTTGCGGCAAGCTGGGCACGCGCGCTGACAAATGATGCGGCTGGATAGTGAGCGGTTCGCGGCCCCGCCTGATTTGATGCAGTCGATGATACAGCAGCAGGATCCGGTGCATGGCCAACCGGATGCAAGCCATGTAGCTGGTCTTCAAACTCTGCTTGGTCGGCCGACAGCCGCACCGGTGAGCTCACTTGCCCTGCCTCGTGCGGCTGCCGCACGGCATCGTGACCGTCGGCCGTGGGCCCTGCGGCATTCGGTGGATCGATGTTCATCCGTTTCCCCTCGCAAAGTAGTGTTTGATGTCCAATTCTTTGCAAAGACAGCTTTCGAGAAGCTGACGGGCGCGAAAATAACGCTGTTTGTCCTAAATGAGGATAGGCGGAATACTGAGGCGAGCTCAGCCGGAACGAAAGCCGCGAGTTGGCGCTGCATTGCGCCGTCCAAGCGTGTAGTTCGCGCGGTTAAACTCGGGTGCCTTGAACTGAACGGACTCGTTACCACGGCGCAACGTGCCAGCCTAAGTCCGGACCTGTTGTTCAGGCGGCAGATACCTGAGGCGTTAATGGTATCCAATGGCTCTACTCGACGAATCATTTTGCACGATGGCTCTTGCCAGGAGGCCACTTCAGCAAACCTGACCTACGATGTTGTGATGTCGGAATAACCGCCACGGCCACTTGCGTCTAATGGAGACTGATTGTCTTTGTTCGAAGTGCGACGGCGCTCAATGTTTGTGATCCGCCACTCGCCCTGCGACGAATGCGTCTTGTGATGCTGCGCTTACGCGACCTGTAGTTCCTATGGAGGGAGAAGAGCATATGAATTTAACTGGCAGAGCCTTGTTGATCCTGTTGTCCGTGCTTTTTGCGACAGCCGTGAGCACGGCGACCAGGGCCGATGAGATCTCGCCGAAATACGCCGAGGTGCTCAAGGCCCTGCAGACGGGCAAGAGCATGAAACTCATACTGGATATGAACCGCTGTACTACCGCCGAGGGTGGCAAACCCGGGCCTGCGACGCAGGCCGGTTTGGTCATCAATGCCTTCAGGGTGACGGCCCAGAACGGCATCAGCTTCGCTAATGCGCACCATACGGTTGATAGCTCTGGACATGCTGTGACCGAATACATTCGCCACAGCCTCAGCCGCGAAGGCAAGCTTACCGTGCGGGCTTCCAAGCTTGTTGTCGGGACCACCGAGCTCGTGAACCAGGGCGAATTCATCTGCGAACTGCCTGATGGGGCAACATTCATCTGGTAGACGAAAAGCACTGCGGGAATTCGCGTTGGTCTTGATCCTTGGCGGTGTGGAGGGCATCGCAAGCCATTACACGATAGCCCAGGATAGTGACGGCGGCCAGATCGTTTCTGGCCGCCTTTTCGTCGGGGATGGCCACGTTACACGAATTTGCGTCAGATCGCTCGTTGCATGGTTGAGGGCCGGCCATGCTCATCGGATCGTATTGATCAGAAGATCGTCCCGGCTTTGCTCGTACGGCCAGGATCCAGGTCCCCACAGTCAATCACAGCGTACATAGCGTCGGGAAGGTGTCTTCACATTGTGATTTGTGTCTGCTGTGAGGACTTGTTCTTCCAATAAGATCGCAGACACCGTTCAATGGTCCTCTTCGCATTCAGGATATGACGCATCGGTTACCTGTGCCTTGTTGTGGATCTGTTGCGCGACCCGCGAATTGCGGAAATCGGGCGGACAAGGTGGCACCGACTCGATGACGATTTTCATGCTGCAGCGGAGAGGCAACCATCCTCGACCAACCGGATCTACCGGCTTTATCGGGAGTAAGGGCTCACCTCAGGGAGCAGCGGGCCACCGTCCTTCACGATCGGTTCGCGACCTAATGGCTCCACATCCTCAACATCGTGGCAAGCCAGGAATGACTGTATCCGGGCTTCAGGCGGGAGAAGCAGCCCTCGAGCATCGCGCCTGCAGGCGCATCTGCTGAAGCGGGGCAAAGCATCCAGCCAGATTTGATCGACCTTGATAGCGCATTCAGCCATGGCGATGGCTACTAGATCGAGTAGATTTGTTGCTCCCCCGCATCGGCTAGTGGTTCATGACTAAGTTAGAGCCGCTTTTGCTAGATCGGTGTCGTGCAGCAAAGTGCGCGCCCGGAAAGGGAAAACTTCATGCATTCGACCTCGCTACCCCGCACCTCTCTTGCGCTGATTCTGGTTGCCTGCGGGGTGATGGGAAGCGCGCGAGCCGGCGATCCGCAGCCACCTGCCCAGGTCACGACGCCAGCCGGCCAGAAGGGTGGCGCCGGGTAAACGCCGAGCATGCCATCGCCAGCCGAGCAGCATCGCCTGCCGCCGGACTCCAGCACCAGGCATACGCTTGAGCTCCCTGGGCGGACGCTCTCTTTCGTCGCGACCGCCGGCTCCATCCGTCTGTTCGACGACAAGGGCGAGGCGCAGGCGGACATCGCCTATACCTCCTATCAGCTTGACGGCACCGATCGCGGGACGCGCCCCGTCACATTCTTCTTTAACGGCGGACCGGGCTCATCATCGGCCTGGCTGCAGCTCGGCAATGCCGGACCATGGCGGCTGCCAATCAATGCGGACAAGGTCACGCCATCGACATTTCCGGAGGTGAGGCCAAACGCAGAAACTTGGCTCGATTTCACTGACCTGGTGTTTCTCGACCCCGTAGGCACCGGCTATAGCCGCTTCGTGGGGACCGGCGATGATTCGCGCAAGCGGCTTTATTCCGTTGATGGCGACGTCAACGCGCTGGCGCTGGTGGTCCGCCGCTGGCTCGAAAAGCACGACCGGCTATTGTCGCCGAAATATATTGCGGGTGAAAGCTATGGCGGCATTCGCGGGCCAAAACTTGTCCAGGAGTTGCAGATGCGCCAGGGTATAGGCGTCAACGGCCTGATCATGGTCTCGCCCTTGTTCGACTACGGCCAGTTTGCCCGCACGAGCCTGCTGCAATACGTCGCAAGGCTGCCAAGCTATGTTGCGACGGTACGTGAAGCCGAGGGTCCGGTAAAGCGAGCTGATCTCGCGGACGTTGAAGCTTATGCACGGAGCGAGTTTCTGGTCGATCTCATCAAAGGCCACGCGGACAAGGAGGCGACCACGCGTCTGGCCGACAACGCCGCGGCGCTGACGGGCATCGACCAGGCGGTGAGTCGCAGGCTCGCTGGCCGCTTCGGACCTGCCGAGTTCCGCCGCGAATTCGAGCGTAAGAACGGGAAGTCAATCGGTAGTTATGACGCCTCGGTGCGTGGCCTCAATCCATATCCTGAGTCGGATTTCCACCCTTCCGGCGATCCCTCGGGCGATACGCTGTTGGCGCCTCTGACCAGTGCCACTGTCGATCTGCTTACGCGCAAGCTAAATTGGCGGCCGGACGGGTCCTATGAGCTGCTCAACGAAACAGTTAGGCAGGCTTGGGATTTCGGCCGCAGCTTGCCGGAGTCCGTTTCGGAGCTGCGCCAGATTCTGGCAACGGACCGGAATATGAAATTGCTCGTCGGGCACGGCCTGTTTGACCTCGTCACGCCCTATTTCGGATCACAGATTGTGCTCGATCAACTGCCCCCATTTGCCTCGGCACCACGCGTCAAGCTTGAAACCTTTCCGGGCGGTCACATGTTCTATTCACGAGACGCCTCGCGCCAAGCCTTTCGTGCAGAGGTCGAAGCGATGACGAAGTAACTGGGTCACCCTTCAGCCGTACCGTGGCCGCCGGAGCTGCTCCCACTCCATTCTCGGTCGGAGGTCTTCAAGTATGGGGGTGCGGATATTTATGGCATTCAATTGGATCGCACCGAATGGTCGAACGACCACATGCTGGAATATTCGACGATGGGACATAAATTAAACCGAACAAGGCGTGGTTTAAAGTGACGCCCGCCTCGCTGTGTGGAGGCTTCCAGGCGTTGATCAGCAGAGCCACGAGTTAAGACTCTCACATTACCAGATCAAATTAACTGTACTCGTCTATTTTGGCGGACAAGTTCTGAAGCCTGCCCGCTAAGACGCTTATCAACTCCAGTTGCACCGGTGCTGCGGGTGGGCAGGCCGAGCTGGACCGCCAGATCTCTTTGGTGGTCTAGCGCATGATTTCGCAGGTCAAACGCTGTGCGGAGCTGAGAATTATCCAGGATGAGCTGTCCGGATGCTGGCCCAAGCAGAGCGTACTTCTTCGCTGAAGGCATGCCTCGCTTAAAAATACTGGCTCTCCGCACAGGGTCATCGGATCCAACCAGCTTAACGCGTGTCGCCGTGAAAACTGTGTAGGACCCTCGCATCGGTGCTACCGGTGTCAAGGGCAGCAACCAACCCGTGCAGCCTTCGATCTTGGGGAGCGCGTTGACCGTGGAGCTCAGCAGCTTCAGGTCGAGCGTCACCAAAGGCAGCAAGTTCTTGTCGGGCGCGGCGTCGCGCTGGAGTAAAGCTGCCGGTGACGCCCGCTATCGGCCAGTCCGGTTGCGCGCACGAAAATCATCGGTTGCCCGATATTGTTCGCGGGATCGAAAAGTGATTTAGCCCACATGTCGGGTCGCAGCGGCCGCCTGTAGATCACGGTGTCGGTGAGCAAGGCAGCCGATATTGCAGCGGGATCGGCGGGTTGAACGCGGTCGGGGTGGAAGAGGCGCAGCCCTGCTAGCAATGCGGTGAAGACCATGCTCAGCAGCAGGATCGCGACGGTGGATTCTCGGATATCTCGGACCTGCCAGACAGAGCCTATGGCATCAACGGCTTCGCCTGTGTCTCCCATGATCCAGGGCGCGAGGTGCGTAAGACCGGCGCAGACGTAGAAAAGGATGCCGATCATGCAGCCTGTGGCTAATATGCGGGCGGAGGCCGTCGCAGCGCAAGTAGAGCGCGACAGTCTGACAGATCAGCCAAGAGGTGAGAAGCCACCCGAGATATTTGAGGAGTGGAACAGCAAACATTCCACCGCCGCGGTCGCAGGAACGAGAGGCGCACGGAGAGAAAATGCGCGCCGTCTACAATCCAGAATACTGCATCGCACCGATCAGCTCGACATACCGGCTCAAGGTAAGGCGCAGAATGAGACGCGGGACCGCTTCGCCAGTCTGGACGCCGGAGTCCAGGACAAGGGCGGCTGCCCGAGAACAAGAGGTCTGACTGACCGCTCGCGATCGCACGCTGACGCGCGGCCACGCGAGCGTCGGGGGCTTTGACTGCGCGCGATGACGCCGGCCTACGTATGGCACCCGCGCACTTCGCCGACGCAAGGCTTTGCGTCCTATCTGGAGCGGATAAGTCGTCCTCAGGACGGATGCGTTGGGCTGAGCATGCCGAGAAGCAGAAAGTTCTGATGGCGAGGACGTGTCGGAGCTTCTGGATGTGGAGCCTGCCAGCGGATCTCTGGGCAGCTGCTATTCATTCCGGCGAGCTTCGTTGCTAACAACGACGCGTTTCGCCTTGACGTAGAAACGTCGATCTCCGATCGCGGGGCATCCGCCCTTGCTCGCCAGTTCAGTCACAATTGTGCGCCGCTCATCGCTCAGCCAGGACGGTCTGTGGATCACAGGCGTCCCACTAAGTGGAGCGGCGGGCGCGCGGAGCAGGGCTAGTCGAGTTCAAACACTGGCTGACCGTGATGTCGACGATCCGCGCGTGTTGAATTGCAAGCCGTCTATTGCATGTGCGCAAGCAGACTATGCTCTTGCTCTCCTGCAAATGAGCTCGGGATCGTCGTTTTCACGATATCCTTGCGATTGCGTGCGGTCGCTGACAAAGAGACCGTGTTTGTCAGGTTCAAAACATTCGGCGTCAATTTCGATTTCATGACGCCTATTCCGCCCGCAATTTCGACTGATGCGGCTGGCACGGTCATTGCTATCGGAAAACGAGGTGCCGCCGAGTAATGAGTGAGGTTCAGCCCTAGATGAAAGATCACATTTCCGTCCGAACGTTGTGGGTACATTCTGAAGAAGAAGCAAGACGTTGGATTTATCGTCTTCGGTATGGAGAGCGATGTGGAGTTGCCGATGGGGATCGAGGAGACGAATCGCACCTTCTGAACTTTTCGGCACTGTCAAACGACCGTTGCGCTGGCAGCGTTACCGTGCTTGATGAGCGATCGCAGCGAGCGGCAGTGTGGGCGCATGATTAATATTTGGGTGACGTGCTCAAGCGTGCCGGCTACGGAGGCAACCGACACAATGGTGCCTCATCGAGGCATCGCGTCGCCATTTCGCCGACGAGTTCGCCACAGATGCTGAGCTAAGGCCCCTCGGAAGCCGGGCAATACGGAATACTCGACATGTCGCAAACGATCGGCGCTGACAGCGAGTGCACCGCGAATGCGGGAGCAGCGCACTGGCCAGAGTCGGCAAACAACTCGTTATCGGATGGCGACTTTGTTCGGTACTGGAGCCGAGCTGCCGATCGGCTGCGCGCGGTGGCCGCTGTCGGCACGCGAACCGAGGAGGCGATCAGAAGGACTGGAATTGGGTTGCAGCTATCCTCCGAAAACTTTAGCGGTCACGACCTGTCAGACTTCCCGATGCGACGCTGCACCCTCAATCGTGCGCAGCTCTACGGAGCAAAGTTGGATCGGGCAGATCTCTCGGAGGCGAACCTTATCTGTCCGGGGCTAGAGAGGGCAAGTTTCCGCGGGGCCAAGCTCGATTTTGCGTATATGCACGCAATTGCAGCGCAGGTCTGCAATTTTGATGATGCCAGTCTACGCGGTGTAATCGATGCAACCGGCAGTTTGTTTCACGGTTGCAGCATGAAAAGGACACGCTTTGACGACGCTATGCTAAGCGGGCTCCTCTTTTACCAGTGCGACGCGAGCGAAGCCGTTTTTGATGGCGCGGAATTACAGGGTTCAATCATCAATGAATGCTTCCTTCCTTCCGCTTCCTTCCGCTTTGCCAAGCTGAGCCAAGTCACGATCACGAAGGCGCATCTGGCGGCGTGCTCGTTCCTCCAGTCAAAGGGGGACTGTCTATCGATCGTGCGTCCCACCTCGGTCGACGGTCTTGTCCTGGAAGGTGCTCATCTTCCGTATCTGAGACTCTCAAAGGTGAGCGGCCGCATTGCGGCGAGAGCGCTGAGCGCTCCGTTCGCAGATGTTCACCTGTCAAATCTTTCAAGTGCGAAGCTTGAGCAGGCAGACTTGACCGAGGCGCGGCTTCTGACCGTCAACTTGGCCGACGCGAACCTCGTCGGTGCTGTGTTGAACGGTGCATCTATTCATTCCTGTCAGCTCGATGGAGCGGACCTGTCCCAGGCATCAGGCGAAAGCATTTCGATAACAGAGAGCACAATGCGAGCCGCCAAATTCACGGGCTTTCGTGGCCGCTGCGCCTTTGTGCGCGACTGCGATCTTAAACATGCTAACTTATCTCAGGCTTACCTCTACAGGTCGATGATTACCGGTGATCCCCCGCAATCAATGGCATTGGATCACGCAAATCTCGAAGGATCCAATCTCGTTCAGGCATATCTGGCCGCAGGAATGACCTCCAGCAACCTGGAGGCAACGCGCGTCGCATACGTTCGCATGAACCAATCGTCGTTGCGCGAGGCGAACCTGAGTGGGATATCGCCGTTCCAGGCCAGCTTCGTAAAAGTCGACTTTTCGGGCGCTAAGATAACCACATTCGAGCCACCTTTTTTTGCCGACCGATGTCCGGGACTGCAGGCCGCTTTGAAGGGTAATCAGCCGCACGAGCCTTCAAGCTATCTGGCCGAATTCTCATCATTGATCAGAAGTGGTCGAGAAGGGTCAACCTGACTCTACAATGTCGGTGAGCTTAGAGCAGGTTGGTGCGGTCGTCCGAGCTGTGAGCGGGCGTTAAAGCTCTTTGGGGCTCGTTGGCATGCGCAGCCAATACGACACCCTGGGCCGACCTACTGCGATCCGATCATCAGACCACTCTTTCGGCGTCCAAAAAAACTGGAGTAAGAAAATGCATCTGGGATGTCTTTCCGCAGGCAAAGCGTTCATCCGGGAGGTGGCGAGAACAGGGCAGACTATTGGGACGGTACACACCCTAGGCGCCCTGCATCTTGGGCATGCAGAATTAATTAGAAGGGCCGCAATCGAGAATGACGTCGCAATTGTCACAGTCTACCCGAATAAAAGCCAATTTGAGCCAGGTGTTAGTTACGAGTTCAATTTGGACGACGATATTCGGCTTGCGCTACGTGCAGGCGCCACTGCCGTACTTTCGTCTAACGACGCCGAGATGTTCCCGCCGGGCTATCGGACGTTAATATCGCAAGACGATTATCATCTGCGTTTGGATGGGCCTCAGGAGCATTTGAAGGAAGCTGTTACCGGAGCAATCCGCTGGATCTGCTTTGCACGACCAACTCGCAGCTATTTCGGCCTGAAAGATGTGGGTCAGGCGATCTTGGTGAAGCGCGCCGTCGCAGACTTGCTTCTTGATTGTGAGATACGATTTGTGCCGACCGTGAGATACAGGAACGGCGTGCCCATTTCGTCGCGCTTGCGACGATTTAGCCGCTCCGAGCTTAATGAGTTGTCGTGTCTCTTCACGGCATTGGACCATTCGAGGAAGGAGATCGCCCAAGGAGCGTCGAGCGTCAAGGATCTGGTAGCGGCGGCTACATCCCAAATAGCGTTCCGGCAGTTCAAACTCGATTTTGTCCGAATCGTTGGCGCTGATAGTTTCGAAGACCTGGAGCAGGTCAAGCTCCCTTTCATAATTGTTGGAGCGGCAATGGCTCATGGCCTCAGGATCTTCGATAGTATCTACGTTCCGGATCAGGATACACTCCTGAATGGTCCTCCGGATGTCTGGATTGATCTACCTGAAAAGTCCTAGCCAGGTCGATTATACATAGCGCGATTTTCGACAAACATAGCCACGCCGTCCGTGCCCGAACGCAGGGGCTACCTTATGACTGAGCATTCGGCGCTACGCTGCCTCCAGGGCACAGCCGTCGTCCAACCAGCAGTGATAGCTCTCACGATCCACTGAGTAGATCGATCTCTACTGCTCGATATGGTAGGGTCGGCTAGCCGCTCTTTGAGATAGTCTGCTCGAGCGGCCGTCGCAGCCAAACGCCCCGGCAGCTCGAAACGGTGAATCGCCACCTTTGGATCCGTAAGCTCTCGAAAGCAAGGTCTGCGGAGACGATCATGAAAAAGGCGATTGAAAGAGTATAGAGATGACGATGCGTATATTATCCCGCTAAGCAATCTGGATGTAAAGCGAGGGCAAATGCTTTCAAGACGACAGCATATGGGGTTGCTTGGAGCGGTTGCGAAGGGAAGATCCCGTTCACTACTGTCAAGATAGCCGTTATGGCCCATATTGGTCCGTCACGAAATACCGGGATATTGTCGCGGTAGACACGAACCACAAAGCATTCTCGTCAGAGCAGGGTGTCACTATTGTCGACGTCCCTGACAAGCGCTGGACCCAGAGTTTTATCAAAATGGGGCCTCCCCAACACGCCGAGCAGCGCAATACCGTGAGTCCGATAGTCGAACCGGAAAGCCTGACGAGGCTCGAAAGGCTGATCCGCTCTCGGGTCAAGGCGATCCTAGAAGGCTTGCCGCGCAATGATGCCTTCAATTGGGTGGACATGGTCTCCATAGAGCTGACGACGCAAACGCTCGCCGCGCTGTTCGACTTTCCATTTTAGGATCGGCAGCTCCTGACCTATTGGTCGACGTAGCTGTTGCAGCTGCGAAGGCGGGCCATGTAATCGACAGCTGGGACAAGCGAAGCACAATCTTGTCGGAGTGCCTGGACTATTGCACCCGACTTTGGAACGAGCGCGTAAATGCCGAGCCGCGTCTCGACCTGATTTCCTTGATGGCGCACTGGAGCGCCACACGCCACATGAAGCGAGTGAGTTTCTCGGGAATTTGATTCTGCTGGTCGTTGGGGGCAATGATACCACGCGTAACTCGATTACCGGGGGGCTCCTGTTCACGGGTCAGTACCCCTCCGAATTGCGAAAACTAACCGAGAATCCCAAGCTGGTCTCGAGCGCCGTGTCCGGATTATTCGATACCAGACGCCAATCGCGCATATGCGCCGCACCGCCGCGACCGATAGCATCGTAGGCGGGAAGCAGATCAGGAAGGGCGACAAGGTCATCATGTGGTACATCTCCGGCAATCGGGACGAAGAAATCATTGAGAACGCCAACAGTTTCGTCATTGACCGCAAGAATGTGCGGCAGCACCTCTCGTTCGGATTCGCGATCCATCGTTGTCTTGGTCGACATCTCGCGGAATTGCAGTTGAGAGTCCTCTGGGAAGAGATTTTGACTGCGAGACTGGAGGTCGAAGTTATCGGCGAACCGGAGCGAATTGCGTCCAACTTCGTGCATGCCTATTCCACTCTCCCGGTGCGGATTGCAGCCTAGTCCCTGATCGCTCCGGTGTGGCAACCGGCTGGCTGGCCCCATCGTCAACCATCTTCGCTTCTGCAAGCAATGAAAATGGTCTGATCGACGTGAAACAATTCCTGCATGTCGGGTCCAGTCATGGATTGGGCTGATGCTTGAGGCGCCCGCGAAGAGCGATAGTGTAGCGCGCGCACGGCTTTCAGGCGCCTGACGCCGAAAAGGCAACCGGCGCATTAACTCCGGTGCCCAGTCTCCGCACCTGCCTTGGATAGCCGGAACCGTAAAGGCCAATGAACTTGATATGGAAGATTGTAGCTGTGGCAGCGATTTTCCTTGGAGAAGCGCTTTCGATATTCGCCCAGTTGGTTGCCTCACGGCAGTTTGGCAAGGCCGGCGATGATCTGGCAATGCTTTTGCCGATGCTTCTCCTGATATCCTTCGGTGGCATGCTCCTCGTTTTCGGATACGCGCTGGGCTACATGCATCTGAAGAATATCTGGATCATTGTCGCGATATCAGTCGGAGCTATTCTGGTAGTTGAACCGACACTGACCCGTTTAGAGTCGTGCCGACAGCCGGTTCGCTGATAGGGTTGATGTTCGGTGCGAATTGGTACGCTCGCCGCCATATCTCCACGAGGGTGATTTAACCGGCCTGGGCGCGGCCCGGCTTTGGCGAGACGTAGTGTGAAGGCTGTGTAACGTCGATTCTGCTCAGTTCGGACGCAGAAAATGTTGTTGCTGATGCCTTCCGGCGTCTCGCACTAACCGTGTATGGCTGGTGACTTGGTAAGCTCTTGGTCGAAGTCTGCTTACTGGATAGCGGGACGCGTGTTGCGAGCGGGGGTTCGCCGATCGACATACGCTAGCCATTTCTGCTTCGCCAAAATCGCCGTTCAGGAGGCGAGCGCTCTCTGGCTGGTCTCTAGCGTTTGGGATGACTTGACCCGGTTCGCGTGCACTGAGGCACGGCATTGGAGCGGGATTACTTCGCCGGCAGGTAGTCGGGCCCTGGCCACGTCTCAGCTGGTCACATCGGCACTGATGCGGCTAGTTCAGCAACACGAGAAGCTGCGATGGAAGTGGAACTCAAGGTGACATCTTCTTTCTTGTGCATCCGGATGGATGCTCTTGGTCAGCTAGTCGTCAGCTAGGCGCTCTATCCAGACAGGCTGCGCACTCTCGACTATTCGGAGATGAAGTATGACAGGTATTGGCCGAGCTGATCCATCACAGGTAGAGGCGGCGGGAGCCGACAGCACCGGGGAATTGAGCCGTTCGAGCCAGGAGCCTGGTCTCTTCCCTGGGGAACGCGGTCAATCGTTCGATGCCGTCATGGAGCGGATGCGCTCTGGACCTCCAGACAGAACCGCGGCTTCAGATGTGGCGGCGCCAACGCGCGACGAGATCAAGGCAGCAAAGCGAAATGTGGACAGCCTGCTTGAGAAGTTTGAAACTTGCCGTCGAGCGGCCACGCAACCCTGCAACTTGCAACAGGCGCAAGAACGGATCGATCGAGTGGTCGAAGCAGGCTCAACAGTTCTGGAGTATTACGCGAATCTGCCTACCAATTTGGCGCGTCGTATCCTGCCCGACGATCAGGCTCGCCGGCTCCGCGACGACACGCTGGATGCGGGCAAGCAATGTAACGAATTGGCCACCCAGATTCTTTACCCACTTGAGAACAGGAGAAAGCAAGCAGGAGCCCTGCTCAAGAATGTCAAAGACAGCGCTCCCCCCGACCAGCTGAGCCGCGTCGTTGCGGGCGTCGCGAACCAGTACGCTGCCTGCATGGAGTGGTGGGGAAAGAAGGCGCTGCGCTTCGAGCGGATGCAGTTAGTCTGTGCGGCTACTGCTGACTTGCCAAGCAGCACGCCCGAGATGCGCAAGGCCGAAGCGGCCCAACTTAGGCTCAATGCTGGCTGGGCGCTCAATACCAAGTGTATGTATCTGCAATCGCGGATCGCTCTCGCGCAGGTCTTGATTGAGTCGCAAGCGAGCACGTTAGCACCAGACGTGCGAGCCGCCCTCATGGACGAGAGCGGGAGGGTGCGTCTGCTCAAGACCTTTATTGGAGATGTTTTTCCGGCATTTGTTTCGACGGGCGACGCCGTTCTGGGAGGAGTGGTGCTCGACGCCGAGCACCGCGCCGTTCTGGAAGGAGTCATGGAACGGCTTTCGGAATTTGCATCCCAACTGAGGGGCATGCTTGACCCCCTGCGGGGGGCTGGAACGGAAGCTGACCTTCCTTTGCAGTTGCTTGGCGAGATCGTGGACGGCGCGTGGGTGACGGCGAATGACGTCACGCGGCTGCTGGCCTTGCAACCAAAGACGGAAGTGACGATTGAACCGCCGGCTTGGGCTACGCTGCCAGAAAACACTGCTCTGGTGGGTGAAGGCACTCCAGTACGCAGAAAGGGCAAAGCAAGGCGCGCAGAAGCCGCAGGCGAGGGAAGTTCGACGGCCAGCCCCCACGCGCCGCAATTCGCCAGGCCCGATGCCGCCACGGCCCCCACGGGCAAGGTCATCGTGCTCTCGGATCTCGGTACAAAGAAACTCGCCACGGCGGAGGAGGCAGCCGCGTCAACCTCTGCGACCGATCACCTCCACATGTGGCAGGCTCCGCCCTCCAGAAAAGCACTGCCGGGATTACTTGAGCGATTGGACGAGCTGCTGCAATTCGATCTGCGGGCTCAGCAAAGCGCCGTCTCGCAAGCGCGCCAGATGAAGCCCGAGGACGCCGAACATGTCCTGGATCGCGTGATCGAGCGCTTGCAGACGCAGTCCTCCGAGATTAAGGCCTGTGTAGCCGCGCTGAAGGAGCCTCGCCGACGCGGCATGCTCGCGGCTGCGCAGGTGCCCGAAGTGCACGAAAAGATAGTCCGGCTCCAAAAGAGTCGGTCCGAGGTTCAGGGGCAGGCAAACTCATTGAACGCGCGAAAGGCAGCAATCACGAGCGATTGCATGAAGACCTATGCGTTTCCATCGCAAAAATACCTTGTACAGTTACGGGCAGCGGGGGAACTGGCGTCGGTGGATCCACCTCGCGCCTTGAAGGGAGAGCCAGGGACGCTGTTCGAAATCAAGCTGCAGCCCAGGGCGCTGAGCAGTGGTGCGACGCCAAGGCCGATGTGGGTGCACATCCATACCAAGCGGCCGGTACATGCCTGGCAATTGGCAATGCTGGGTGATCGCGAATTCGCCGCTTGCCACGTGAAGTCTGACGAACAGCGCGGCTACAATCAACACTGGCAGAACGCTCGAGCCGCCGAGGGGCACGAGAACGTCGTGATCCATCGCGGAAAGCTCACTCCTGCGTTCTGTAGGTCCTTGTTGAGCACTGCCGCTGGCCAGCCGTGGCAGCCCCTGCCCGGCCCGGAGCACGCTTCAGCTCAGATGGCTCGACTGGGGATCTAGTGAGCTGGCTGTCTTGCGGCGGTGAGCCGTTCGGCGGCAGAGTTCATGCCTCCGGACCGGCTCGGCGGATTGCCTAAGCTGCGCCGAGCCTCGTCCCGATCCAGCTTACACAACTATGGAGCCTGGGAGAGAACACTGGTTACGGCAGGGTTATCTGCTGGCGATCCGGAGGATTGTCGGTCGTCGCGCAAGCAAGCTGCCATTCCCTGCTGTGGCGAACATCGGCGCTCAGGGCGAGAAGCTGGGCCGCTGACTATTGCAGGCGGGAAAGATATACCTGATGTCGGGGGCGATACGCCCGGATGTCACAGTGCTTTCAACTGCCTGCCGGCAGCGAACTGGCGCGCAAACTCTTCGGGCGAGCTCCAACGGATCGCGGATGGTCCGGATGTACGGGAGCTGAGCGCCCCGGCCGCTTTGACGAATCAAACCGGGCGGTGCGAAACAACGGGGCCTGTTTGCTACTCTTGCATGAGGCTACGACGGGCCCAGCATCACGCCACTTTGGCCCCAAAAGATGCTGGGCTTGTCGTTCTACATTGAGCGTCAATCCGAGTAACTTCGGAGCTTCTTCGTTTCAACTGCAATGGCGCCGAGCGCCGCGGAGACAATTTCAGTACACCGGCGTCATTTCCTTGCTTTTTCAGCCGCCGTCACGTGCGAGCAACGGTGGCATCGCCGGAAAGGGCAGGCTCCGACGCCCGAATGAGCTTCGGGGACTGTTCATTGAGCCATGGCGAGCTTACGACAGCAATCCGCATGACAAATCGGACCGATCTCTTACAGCTCGATTCCGTGCGGCCCTAAGCACCAGGTGCATCACCTCGTCTTTGATCTCGCAGGCGATCTCGTTGACGATTTGAGGTCCGAGCGTCCGCTGGACGTCGGCATCGCCCGTCAGACCCGCTTCGGCCAGCCGTTGCTTCAGCCGAATTTGAAACTCGTCGCCCATCGCATCGGTGAGCCGATCGTCCATTGCTGCGTGCTCTTCGGGGGCAATGCGCCTCAGCACCTTTTCCCAAGGTTGCCAACGCGTTGCGAGATAGTCCGCAAAGCCTATAGTCTCGTGCTGCCGCACCGTTGCCACCGCCCTCTCAACCTAGGTTAGCCCCAGCCGAACTCGACGGTCTACGATTTTCTTCATTCGGGACACGAGTGAATTCTCTTTCAACGCCCTGACACGAGCGCCTTCTGCATGACGCAGGCGTCAATAGAACCCGGGACAAAGTTGGCGGGTCGTATTGCTTCACCTGAGGATGTAACGTTCCGCTTGACGGATGTAGTCCAGACTGTCAGTCCCAGGTTGCATCATGGGACGCATAATCGGAGGCACTGGGGACCTCGCGGAATGCCCATCACACGCAGCGGCAGCCGCAGTCTCGGGATCACCGGCACCGTCGCACCTTTAGCCGTACGCGGGATGATCGTCGGCTACTTTGCGTCTGAGCGACTTCGTTCTTCATCTCATCAGGTGAACTGTTCGCTCCGCGCTTGCCGCACTCTCACGCAGCTCGCGCTCTCGCCTGTTCGCGCTGCCGGGCTATCGCGGCCATTCTGGTTAGGGCCCCGAGCATAGGCTCGAAGCGCCAGCCAGAACGACTGGTCGCGGGCAGAGAGCGAAATACACATGTTCTGTGCAAGACTGGGTCTGGCCGTGGTCCGCATCACCTGGGCTTCCTAACCAGCTTTACGCCCAGGTGAACGCAATGCACGACGCAGACCCGCGCCCGACTGCGGCGCAAGGCGGAATGAGACTTGGCTCGGAGATGATCGCATCAGACTGGCAGATGCGGCCGCGGTTTGGCTCCTTCTTCGACCTTTGTCAGCTTCTCGAAAGCCAGCCTCTTTAACATTCGAACTTGGCCTCTCGATGACGAAGCCGCCCATCTCTGAATTCGTGACGAACTCAGCTCATTCCCTGGGGGAAATCTTCAACAGGCCTTTGTTCACATAACAGAAAGGAGAGCTTTATGGATCCGAACCCGATCCATAATGCCCCTTCACCATCTGCCGCACCTGGGGAAGCGGTAGATGTCTCAGGTCTGGATTCGTCCAATCGGGTTCGTCTTGTTCGTAACCGGATGCGAAACGTATCAATTGGCACTACCAGATTTGGACCTTTTGCAAGCAGCACCTGCACCGTAGGATTACGGTAATTCGCATGCACATAGGTGTGCGCAAACAGCTTCGAAACGCGGAAAAGAACGGCATGTCGAACATCAATCTCAGTTCTCAACCTGTTGCAGGTGAACGTGCCGGACAGCAAGCCATCATCGCCCTAAAAGTCATCAAATGGAGAGCGCTGGCCCCGAGACGTCGAGGTTTCCAGATGACATGCAGAATGAAGCCGATGTGGCGGATGGTCGCAGCAACAAGGCGCGCGCTCGCCATGTACGATCTCGACCGGTGCTGCGCAATCTGGTGGCTCTATCGTCTCCATTTCGGATTCACCGGCGACGCGGTGTTGGGGCTCGCCGCAGTCACGGTTGCCCAGGAGAGATCCCGCTGCGGAATTTAGGAGTCTTGGCATCGAGCGTATGCCGGCTCGGCCACCAAACTGCCGCAAGTTACTCGTTTGGCTGGCGGACAAAAGAGTCCCCAACGCCAATCGCCTCAAGTCTGCCCAGCCGACGCCGCAATCACATCGCCTTGCGCTCGGATCCCACTGGAATCGTCCCCGGCTCAGCCAGAGCCGCGAGCCGCCTTCGAACGACCAACCGGGCGCGTAGGGAATGGGTGGTACGCTGCCGGCTCATTTCGCATATGGCGGCGCATCGGACCTTGGTGCGGCCTCAGGGCCTGCATCAAAGTGGTAGTTCAGACCAACTCTTCCCAGTGATAGTTGCTGGACAGGCTGGTTGTGTTCGCCGGTACAATGGCAAACGGAGGTAACTGCACCGTCGAAGCGGTCGCGACACTCGGTCCGTCGAAATGCAGGTAGTCATACTCGACGTTCACCGACCATGCAGGCGTAAGGGCTTGCTCGACACCGAGCCCGATGACGCTACCAGCTCGGCCATAGTCGAAATGGGTTTTCTCCGGTGGCAGCTTGCGCCCTTCAAAGTTGTTGACGACGTCGCCCCGATTGTTTTGCCAGGCTATGCCCGCCTTGAGATAGGCAAGCGTTTGCCCTGGCGCGCCGAAGGCGTAACCGATGCGACCTGTCCCGGTCGCAAAGAGGTTGGGACCTGCGGTGCAGTTTGCGCTTACAATCAAGTGGGAGGCGGCTAGGCAGGTGTTTGAGCCGTTGGCGGCAGCTGCGCTGGCATCGAGTTCGAGGCCGAATACCCAACTGTTGTTCTGCTAATTCTAGCCGATCTGGCCACCTGCGACGAACGATGCAACATCGACGATGTCGCCATAGATCGAGGGGCCAAAGGGATTGCTAAAGGAGGTTCGGCCGTACCCGCCACCGTCGTGCCCGCCAATGTAGCCTCCAGACCAGTTCCACACCGCCGGTGGCAGTACTTGTCGCTCGAGATTCGCCATAGCTGTACCCGTTGGGACGAGCGCCATTGTCGTAGCACCCAACAAGAGAACTCTTGATCGCATAAAGATTGCCCTGCACTTTCTCGAGACACGGTCCCGCTCGCTGAGTATCGCCGCACGGCAAAACGTCGGAGCGACCAGACACGTAATAACGCGCCGGGGCCGCTCCGAAGATCACCGCACTACGATTGGTGATGATGTCCTGAATGGAGCAAGCGGCGTGCCGGATTAGTTCGTATATTCTGCAGGAGTTTTCTAAGAGCGTGTCGCGTCAACTTCCTTACGGTGGTTTGAAGGCGGACAATTGAGCGTCGATAGCCCTACATTGCTCGACGAGCGTGGAAGGCGCGCGCATGTGCGACTTTCATGTTTGTTCATTGAAGTGTGCGCGGACCGGTTCCGCATGAACAGCGTGATTTCAAGTGCAATGTTCTTTTCCCCGCGCGAGCTGCCGTGATGGCAAGCAGCCAGTCGTCGCAAGTTCAGTAGTGTTAGTTTTTGGGAGCGTGAGTGCGCGAGAAAGCCAGGAGTCGTGCCCGGACCGCTTTAGGATCGACGCGCCCGCTGTCTTGCGTCTTTCGCCGCCTTCGCGGCGTCCTTGAGCGCTAGGGATGGTTGACCGGCACGAGGGCAAGATCAGATGGACCTCGGGCCGAACTCGATGACTCGATAGTCAGTGATCTCATAGCCCAAACAGGTCTCAGGGTCGTGACTGGATGGAAAGGATCTTCTCTGCGCAGCGAAAGTAGATCGAGGACAAAGATCGAACCACAGGCGGTCGTCATCAAGTGCGCTTGTGAACAGCACATCTGCGACTCTGACGTCAAGCGGCACAATCAGCGCATGCTAAGATCCTATCAGGCTCAGTTCCTGCGCCATCTCAGCTGCGATTGGGAATTGATCGAGCATCGTCAGATTCTCTAGTAAGTGCGAGATCGGGCACACCCGCGGAGATCTTGCCGAGGTAGGCTCTACAGATGTCGTGAACTCGACATCGCGGCTATACGTGATCGAAAGCACGTTCCGGGCCCTGGGCCACCGAACTCTGCGAGCCAGGGATGTCGAACAAGGCTGCGCTCGCAACAATTTTCAAGCTCGAGGCGGCAGCCGCAAAAAAAAGCTGGGTCGGTCCATGGCCCGCAACCAGTTGCCGAAACTCTTCCCGTGAATTCGCCGACGAATCAAGTCGTCAGACCGCGAACTCAATCCACTGCCGCCTAGCCCGTTGGGGCATCAACATTCACCGATGGTTCGTTATTCCACGATAAGTCACACGTCGGATCGAAAAACAAGTAATTGCAAGTCAGTTCTTCACCAGGTTGTACGTCACGCGCCGTTAAAATTCGGCAATAATCGTCTTGATATGTGTTTGGCTGACTGCTGTGGTTCATGAAGCGGGCATTGTCAGCATTGTACTCTATGACACCATCGTTAGACTTGTAGTCTCTTGGATAGGCATGCTTATCCAGTAGAGCTCGAAATGTTGGAGCTAGAGTTTCGTACTGCTCAGGCGTCACGGCTATGTCAACGATCGGATTATGAATCCAAACCAATGTATCTTTAAGTAAAAGAGTAGCAGAGAAAAGGCCAATACCGCCAAATTGGTCTGGCTTCAAAATGGTTTCAACAATCAACATCGAGAATCTCCAAAAGTCACTAGCGGCCAGCAAGCTAACTGGCCTGACTCTAGTAAATCTGCTGCAAGGATTGGTAGGCTCGTTTCATCGCGTCTTCCCCACCGGCGAGCGCAAGTGACGTAGTTGGCGAAAGACTTTCATTTCCTTGCTGCGGACAGTTTCGCGGCCGTCCATAGCCGATATGCCGATATCTGCAACCGTGAGCGATCCGCCGCCGGGGAGGGCCGTAGGACTGCTGGTGATCGCCCGCCGCTTCCGATGCGACGCCGGCCTGTGCGGACACCAGATCTTCACTGAGCGTTTCGCCGACGGGATTTGGCGCTATCGGCGCGACGGGCTGCGCGGCTAGACTTTATCGTTCAGCATCTAAGGCCTATTGCTTAGCGGTCGACCGGCAGGGGCTTCGCAGAACGGCTGATGCTGCCAGTAAGCATAAGCAAGGGACACGTTCATGCGTGTTGTCCGGCGCCGCAGCCGTTCGCAGGCCGATTGCTTAGTGTTACCGGCAAACTGGCCGGGCCCCTGCTGGGGCCACGCATGAACGAAATGGCTATGTTCTCGGCGTCCAGACCCCGGAGCGGGGCTGGCAGGTAGACTTTCAATTCGCCCGAAGGCTCACCTAAAGGGATCATGGTCATCAGTTGATCGGACCATCAACTAGTGCCTGCCTCATTTGTTCGGCCCGGTCCTGGGACAGCTTCTCGGCCAAGGTGTGATCCCTTAACAGCGCCGGTCCCTTGCGTTCTCGATCATAAACCATCCAACCGGTGGTCCCCATTCGAACGAGAAACCTGGGCTGTTGTGGAGGTAATTCGAGGCTCAACAGTATTACGACCTGGCACCCGGTGTCCCAAGGCAAGACGGCACACCTGTCAGGAAAACACGACTAGCGCTTTATTCCTGAACAGGGACACTAAAGGCACAAACGCACTGCATAGCCTGTGCCAATGGCCGAGGCATCTTTCGATGCCGCGTTCGTCGTATCCACTGCCACAGAGGGGTATGCAAATCGCTCGTGAAATTGAACACTTTGCCCAATCCAGCCGGGGCCATAGCCTCCGTTTGTATCCCTAAGTCTTGCGGTCGATAGAAGTGGCCGGGTGCCGACCGCATCGGAGGCGGGAAGTCCGAAACGCCTCGACAGTTCGCGTCGGCGAGCCTTGGTCTATGACTAGTCAGGGCATCAAGTGCGCGTAAGACGTGAGGTGGTTCACATACGATGATCGCGACATGACTCAGATGGGGGTAACAGCTTCGGTCTCGCTGAGCCTGATGCCATTATTCAGCAGCGAAGCTGGTCGGGAACAGCCACAGCGTCGGTGGTCGGCATTCTCGTTGTCGTCGCTCTTGCCTTTGCGCTCGTTGGTAATTGGAGTGGTCCCCGGAGACCAATCTGAGCGAATCATCAGCTGGACAGAGATGGCGGTGGCTAGCTTAGCTTAGATCGGCCGCCCAGTGGACCAACAGCTTGCGAGCACAGCAAGAAGTCGCCACTTTCCGTATCAATGTGGTCGACCTCGTCAACCGCCTCGAGACCGAGACCCGCGGCGGACCTCAGGGCCGGCTTGCTGAGCATCTGACCCGGATGGACTTCATCGTCCTGGACGAACTCGGACATCTGCCCTTCGCTCAGTGCGGCGGCCAGCTTTGTTCCGTTCGTCAGCCGCCTCTACGAACCGCCTCCGTCATCGTCACCACCAATCTCGCCTTCGGCGAATGGCCGAGCGTGTTCGGCGATGCCAAGATGACTACCTCGCTGTTCGAGCGGCTGACGCACCACTGCGACATCGTCGAGACCGGCAACGACAGCTGGTGGTTTCAAGAGCCGAGACGACGATCATATCACCCGCGTTCGTCTCGCCTGCGCTATCCGGACCAGCTCCGACGAGACGAGCGCCACCGCCAAACCCCGCCGCCCGAAGGGGTCAAATTTGGACGCCAATGAGGGAGCAAATTTGCAAGCCAACTGACATAGAGATGGGCGAGTTTGTTTGCATCGCGGTTCGGCGCACAGCGCGGCTCCAGCTTTTGCGGTTGTGGAAATCAAAGAGAGCCGCCCTGGTCGCTCCCGGGTATCGCGTTGGTGGCGTCATGCGGCAAGGCGTGGCCGCCGCGGTCGTCAGCACCCTGCAGGTTCGAACTCGCAAGAATAGTAAGCGATGCTGACAATCTTTTTGGTTGAAATCCGCATAAGCGTGAGTGAATAATAATGCTACTTTAAGCGTTATGCACCGATCGGCAGGTGCGATAAACAGACAACAACTACAGATTGCGCCGTTGGGCGGTCGGGATCGTAGACGGGAGGATATCGGTCGCGGGCCAGGGCATTTTCGCAAGTTCAAAGCTTCGGCAAGTGTGGATTGACGAAAGGATTTCGAGATGCAGTCGCGAATCTGGCTCCCAAAGAATTTCCAAAAATGGTGGCGAGGAAGTGACCAGGCCATTTTTCCAGAGGCGCGCCATCTCGAGAAATGTGTAGCTCTGACTCAAAGCCAACATTGATACGGCATGTCCGAATGCGACAGATCTGAAGGTTTGGCCTACAGTCTGGTGGCCAAGATTTGGTGTTCTTATTTGGGTGAATGATATGCTTTTGGCGATCCGTTCCCGTTATTGCAGAGCAGTCCTCATATGCATCCCAATAGCTGTGCCAATCAAAAGTGCTTTTGCTCAGGTCGACGTGCCTGGCGAATATCGACAACTCGTTCCCGGGCTGCTCAGCCGATCAATCTTCAAAGGTGATGCGGGAGGCCGGACTGTCGAGGTGATCGACCTGCTGGTGGGTGCGCGTAAAGCCTCCGAAGAACTTGCCGCGCCCGGTCGTGCAATGCTGGACGTGCAGGCCGGTGACGCGACTCTGATTGTTGACGGCAAGTCCCAGCAGGTGCGTCCCGGCGCCGTCATTGCGCTCGATAGCGACCAGCGGATTGCAGTCGACAATACTGGCGGGGAGCGCCCCTTTGTCGCGCGACTGATTGTGCTTTCGCCAGCACGGCAGTGAGAGCGCTGTTTTTGGAAAGGGAGGGGCGCATGCAGGTTCGTTTGGCCATTTCCATCATTGTGAGCGCCATGATAGTGGGCTGTCCTGTCGTGAGTGCACAGCCAGCGCCCGAGCGAGACCCACATCTGCAACCGGGTGGCGGAAGATTTCAAAACAATCCGGAGGTGGTCTCGCCGATTCTGCTCACAAGACCGATCTACGAATGCGCCCAGACAGTAGTCGTGAACGGTTACGTTCCGGACGCGCAGATCGAGATCTACCTTGCTGGCCAACCAAATCCCATTGGTTCGGCCACTGCGTCCGAAATCGCCAATCAGCCGATCAAAGTAGCGACGCCATTTGAAATCGGGCAAGTCATCACTGCTGTCCAGGTTGTGGGTGGAGTCAAAAGCAAGCCTTCGAATGCGGTGACGGTCTCGTCCTACAAAGAGGACTATCCAGCAGGCCTGCCGCAGCCGCGGTTGAATCCGGCGCCTTGTTACGATTGCGGACGTGCTGTCGGCATTGCCGACGTAATCCCTGGGGCATGGTGGAAAGTATTTGCCGAGGATCCGCTGGCAGGCGGTGGTTTCGGTCCGAAAACCGAGATAGGTGGTAACGCGGATTTTGCGTATACGTTCGTGAGTCCCGCGTTTCGCAAGGGGCAACGCATCACCGCGCAGTCGGGAATTTGCCGTGATGTCAGTCCGGTGTCGCGCGCCGAGATTGTGCAGGCGCAGCCGTCCTCACTACCGGGTCCGGTAGTTGACACGGTGTATGAAGGTGCCCCCGTTGCTGTGGTGCGCGGGCCGGCATCGAGTGCGCTGCTCAATGGCGCCGATATCAAGGTGTTCACTGACAACATGATACCGAACCCCAACCAGGTCGGGGGACAGCCCACTCCTGGCGGTGCGCAGCAGATTGGACTGAACCCTCGCGGGAAGGGGAGCGGCAACTACTGGGCAACCCAGGCACTGTGTACTGCCAGTGCACCGGGACCGAAGACGCCGGCGAAGCCCTGCAGCCAGCTGCCGGCCGCAAAGATTCGTCAGCCGCTACCGGGTGACACGATCATCGAGGTAGTGGAGTTCGTCCCCGGATCAAGGATCAGCATTTACGCAGAGGCCGAAGAAATCGGGGATGGAGGTGGTGCCCAGGTCGCTCTGACGCGCGCGATAAAGGAAGGCGAGAAGATATCAGTAGTGCAGTCGATGGGACGTTGTGTGGCGGATCTCGTGTACGTCGCCAACGCTGGCTGTGGAGACCGTGATCCGAAAGTCTGTTCGCGGGAGTGGCCTGCTTTCCGGCACAGTGGACTGCGGGATGCGCAGCAGCCGTTCGACTCTCCGCTGGCGGACCCGCAACAGGTCAAGACGCTTAAGGTAAAGTGGACGTTCCGGCCACCGGATGATCCACGCGGTTTCCGCGCATCTGCCATCGTCCATCAGGGGCGTGTTTTCATCGGAAACGGCAATGGGAGGCTCTACGCTATCGATGCGGCCAGCGGCAATCTGCTCTGGCAATATCCAAAGGCGGGCGATCCTGCGCTGCGCTCGCAATATGAGACGGTCTCCGCACATAACCCTTCTTCCGAAGGACTGCCGGCGAGCGCGTCAATCGGCACGGTCAGGGAGAGAGATGCAGTTATCTTTGGGGGGCCTGACCAATCTGTCGGACGCAGGTTGGGCAGCGGTCGGCTTTTTGCTCTCGATCCAGCGAGTGGTGGGGAGATCTGGAAGTCTCCAGAGATCGCGGCTCTCAATGGGCTCACACCAGGGGACGGGCGAGAACTACACGAGAATATCGGTTACTCCTCGCCACTCGTAATCGGAAATCGTGTGTATGTGGGGATCGCAAACCATGCAGATAGCCCGATCCAGAACGGGCGTGTCGCGTCGGTCGACATCAATTCCGGCAACATCGTTGCTTCCTTCGATTTCAAAGCTACGAGCACGCGTGGCGGCGGGATCTGGTCCTCACTGGCGGGGGGACTGTTGGGCAATGCAATCTACGCGACAACCGGTAATGCGCGGCTCTGGAACGGCGGAAGTCAACCGCAGCCAAGTGTCGATCACTCGCTAAGTCTGCTAAGACTGAATGCCGCAACCGGCTCACTCGACTGGAAGCTCAAGCCGGTGCCATTCAACATGGACGATGATCCCGATTGGGCGTCAGGTCCTACTCTGCTGGACGCACGTTGCGGAGCTACGGTTGCTTCGACACAGAAGGATGGCTGGAGCTATGCTGCGCGTGCGGGTGCTGGTGCGGGGGGGAATCCGGTGGTGCGCTGGCAATTTCCTCCAACGGGCATCCCGTTTACAAGCGGAACCCACGGAGATACGCGCTATCTGATTCCCGGCGCTGCCTGGCGCGACACGTTCATCACGACCACCGGTGGCTATACCGTGGAAGCCGGGCAGGTACCGCCCGGGTTCACCCGGTTGCATGCGCTCGACGTCTGCGCAGCTTCTTCAGGTCCAGTGCGGTGGGTAGCAGACATTCCGGGCACGAGGAAAAATACGGCCTACCAGCTTGGGCCGCCGACGGTTACGCGGGGCATCGTGTTCCTGGGCACTGCCCAAGGGCACCTAGTTGTGCTCGCAGATCCGTCGGTCTGGCCACCAGCCGGGTCGATATGCGATAATCCGGAGGTCTTACAGGCGGACTGCGTGCCGAACGGTTTCGGACTCGTTCCACGTCCGCAAATCCTGGCGGACATCGATCTTGACCCCAGTAACAGTAGTGACCGCATTTTCACCGAGCCCGTTCTGGCCGATGGCCGCGTGTTCGTTGCGACAACTGCCGGCGTACTCTACATGCTCGAAACGGCCAGATAACCGGAGGAAATCGATGAGCAGCGTCCCACTTCGCGTCCTCATCGTCATCGCCATACTTTCGTTGTCTCGTGAGCCCGTTTGGGCACAAACTGCCGCAAATACGGCGGGCATTTTCGCTCGCGACCGCTACTCCGGCTTGCTGATCGCTCAACGCGTCGCCGGGAGGAACCGGCCAGCTGCAGTGCCACAAGCGGCTGGTGCTGGTCTGGATGTGCCGGTAGTTCACTATCAGGAAATAAGTCTGCGCCCTGGCACACGCGTGGCCGGCTCAACTGCGGCGCCGCTAGCGGCCGGGGCAGGATCTTCACTCCCGCTCAAAGCCACAGGCGGCTTTCTGATCTATGAGTTGAGGGCAGGAAAGCTCACGACAACCATCAACGGCAATCGGCGGGAACGCGGGTTAGGCGAATTCTGGATCGTGGGGCCCACAGACACGGTTACGCTTGAGACCGAGGATGACTCAGTGGTTCTTCGGACGATCCAGCTCGCAAACTAAAGCGGGATGGGTTTATGCTGAATCGATTTGGGATTCCCAAATCAGCCGGTTTCTGATTCACCATGCTGGCTGGACGGAGGCCAGCATGGATGGGCAAGCCGTACTCTCTTGATCTTCGCAAGCGTGTTGTGGCCGCGATCGAGGGCGGGATGTCCCGCAATCAGGCCGCCAAGCAATTTGGGGTGGCAATCAGCACGGCCATCGGCTGGATGAAGCGGGTTGATGAGACTGGCAGTGTCGAGCCTAGCCAGATCGGCGGCTACAAGCCGAAGGCAATCTCGGGTGAGCACGCGGTCTGGCTGTCGCAGCGGATCAAGGACGGCGATTTCACCATACGCGGTCTCGTTGCTGAGCTCGCCGGGCGCGGCCTGAAAGTCGATTATCACTCGGTATGGGACTTCGTGCATGCCGAGAAGCTCAGCTTCAAAAAAAAGCGTGGCGGCTGGCGAACGCGATCGTCCCGAGGTCGCGCGGCGGCGAGCCCAGTGGGCAAAGTATCAAGATCGCGTCGAAGCTGAACGGCTGGTCTTCATCGACGAGACCTGGACCAGGACCGACATGGCCCCCTTGCGGGGATGGGCGCCGCGCGGGAGCAGACTTCACGCAAAAGTCCCCCACGGCCGCTGGAAGACCATGACCTTCCTGGCGGCCCTGCGCCATGACCGGATCGATGCGCCGTGGTTCATCGAGGGGCCGATCGATGGCGTGAGCTTCCGCACCTATGTCGAGAAGGTTCTCCTGCCCACCCTTCAGCCCGGTGACATCGTCGTCTTGGATAATCTCGGTAGCCACAGGAGCAAAGTGGTTCGCCAGCTCATCCGTTCGGTCGGCGCCAAACTCTTCTTCCTGCCAAAATACTCGCCAGACCTGAACCCGATCGAACAAGTCTTTGCCAAGCTTAAGCACTTGGTCCGCAAAGCTGCCGCGCGAACCGTCGACGCTGTCTGCGCAGCAATCGGCCACGCACTCGATGCCTTCACCTCAGAGGAATGCGCCAACTACCTCAAAAATTCAGGCTATCGAACCTAATGTCATCACGCTTTAATAACCAAACCAACCGCCGCACTCGGCGCTCTACCGATAGTCTCTTCTCTAACGGACGAGGCCGTCCTCGTCCGAGGGCCGGTTTGGCGAGCAAGGCAACCAGAGACAAATCTGTCCGACGTGTGCAGGACGCCGTTCCAAAAGTGAGGAGGCCTGCCTTCTATGCCTTTACGTTAACCTTTCCCCTCATTCCGCCGTGATGGTCACAGTGGTACGGGATTTCTCCGGTCGTTCCAAACGTATGCTCGAACGGCGGGTCACCTTTGACCATGTCGCCGCTGTCGAACTCGCCTTCATCAGCCGTTACGGTATGTGCAACAGTATCCTCACTTGTCCATATGACTTTGTCGCCTTGTTTGATTTCAATTTGCGAAGGTGAAAAAGCGAAATTCTTGATCGTGACGTTATAGCTGGCCATGAGACAGGGTCCTTATCTTGCAATTTTGACGCGTTCCATCATTCCCATATCCTCGTGCCCGAGGATGTGACAATGCATGACAAACTCTCCTTCGTAGTCCATATATCGGGACCTGATGACGATCGGTTTTGGTTGGCCACCGGCTGGCAGGATGATCGTATCCTTCCACAGTTTTGCTCGCTGCATCTTGCCGTCCTGCGCAGGCTCCTCGCGCTCTACTTCGAACGGGTTGACGTGAATATGAAAGGGATGAGGGAAGATCCCATCACCAGCTACGGTCCACTTGGATGCTTGACCTAGCTTGAGCATGCGCGGCGCATGCTCGGGCATAAAGACGCGTTCATTCGACGTAAAATGCAGCTTACAGCCGGGATTTTCGGTCTGGCATATCGGACAATTGCCATCTGGGGTGCAGGAGCGGCGGCTCATGCCATCGAAGCGCACTGACTGCTCCGCGTCAGTCAATTCCTCTTCCCTGATCGGAACGAGCTCGCTCGGGACACGGTTACGCAGCTCTTCGCCGCTTGGCAATGCCATGTCTCTGGCGACGCCCTCAACGAGCACTCGTGCAATGATGCGTTGCGGTTTGTTTCCGATGTCGGCCATGAGATCCCCTGCATTAAAGGCGGCTCTTGACTGCGCGACCCGGATTGCCGTCGTTGCGGCTTGCAACGACAGGGCGGCGGGCAACATGCCGTCTCGCAGGAAATACTCCTTCGAGGTCTCGCCAGGGGCAAGAGGGGCGGCCTTGACCAGAACGTCACTGCGGTAACCGGGACCGAGCAGCAACTCGCGGACACCCTCTTGAGAAGGCTCGGTCGCTGGCCAGTCCACCCGGCGACCTAAGGCCAGTCCATCTGCTGCGATTTCATGGAGCTGATGGCCGTCGAGTGCCAGGGCAATATTGTCCTCGACGCCGGCATGAACAAAGCGCCATCGCTGCACCTCGCCCGGATGAATCCGGATCGTCGGAACGAACACGCCATTTACAGTAATGTTACGCGACCACTGCCGGTCCGGAATTGCTTTGTCGAAGTCCTCAAGCTTTCCGTCAGGTCCAAACCTTATCTGCTGAAGAACGAAGACTTTTTGTTCGGCGTCCTTGATTTCAGGTACAGCATCCAGCCCGCCATTTGCATCCTGACCACCCTCGATAATGAGAGCTCCTGCCATCCCACTGGAAACCTGCACGCCAGTGCTGCCATGAAAGTGAGCGTGATACCAGAAGGTACCTGTCGGGTGCTTGTCGGGGATGTGAATCCGATACAGCTGCCTAGCCTTGGGGTCACCCGGATACTTCTCCGGCCGTATCTCCAGGAAAACGTTATCGCTGTTGCCGGACGGGGAGGTGTGCAGCCCATGTGTGTGAAGATTCGTGATATTGAAGCTGAAATCGCCGTCGTGGTCAGTCGGATGTGGATCCTGCGGGTGATGGTGCGTCACATCTGCTGGCAGTTTGTTCGTCAAGCGGATGAAGAGCGTATCACCCGGTCTTGCGCGAATGGTGGAGCCAACGAGATCGCCATTATAGGAGCGAAGCTCAACTTCGCACCCTGCGATTTTCTTCCCCTTCGAGTATTGCACAACGAGCTCGTAGGGGGCGCTTTCGTTCGTCGGTCGGACGACAGCAGGTTCATGAAAATCGGCAAAGCCAAAGCTCCTGATGAGCTCCTTGATCCAAGCCTCACGCTGCTGCGGGTTGCGCGGGTAGGGGGCACACGGGTCCGTGACAGGTACCTGTGCGCGAGCCAGCCCGGCACTCGCAATTAGCACCAGGAGGATAGCAATACAGGGGGCTGAAACACTGTATCGAGACAGCATCATTGCTCCGTGCATCTCGTCGTATCCACAACTAGAGCTATTCTACCGCTGCTTGCTAGACAGGCAAGGAAAATGTCAGTTGACGCAGGGGTCATCAGAAAGACCGCTCGGCGAGGAATTACGGGCCATTCTCCTGCGGAGACTAACGTGAAGACGTAGGCATTCATCACGCTCCAATAGTAGAGACGTTGGAGCGCGCATGTGCGCGCATGGCGCGAGCTGTGGGGGCACCCGGGCTCAGGAGAATGTTAGTCAGCGGTCCCGAGCCTGAAAGCTATTTTATCGACCGCACCTGCAGCCGCATTGCGGCGCAGGTTCAGCAATTGCTGCTGCGCGTCACGGACAAAGTAAAAATCGAGTGAGCGCCCATCTACAACGCCCACAACCTCGCGAAGTACCAGAGCTACCTTAGACGGGCTCGTAGCGTCGGGAGTGTCCGTCGGCGTCTACTCTTGAGGGTGATGGGTGAGCCAAACGTCATTGGGCCCTTGCAGGTGGGCGGTGTAGCGCTCGCCGCGAATGTCGTATTGCTTTACCGGCTGCGTCGCGTCCGGCAAGAGGCCCCAGCGACCGAGCTTCGAGAGCATCGTCTGCGAGGCGCGTTGGTTGCCATGCGAAAAGTCCTCCGGAACGGCGAATGATGCAGCATAAACGTCGCGGACCGCGGGGGAGGTCGTCTCAGCCCTGGCGGACGCCCGAGCGGCTTGCTCCATCGTTCGTCCAAGCAGCGCTGGCGGGACCCCATCCGACGGTCCCGCACTGGGCTGTGGAACGTTTTCCGGTAGAGATCCGAGACGGCTCGCAGCGCCTAGAAGATTTAGCGGGGTGCCTCGCCTCATCGCTGCCGCGGGAACGAACAGCGCCGTGTAGCGGTCATTGTGAACTATGAAAGGTCGACCGTCCTGGCCCGGCGGGACGCTGCTACCGTCAAGCGTAGCTGACGCGTGCTGGTGGCCGTGTCCCGAGTTAGAAGGACGAACGGCCTCTCCTAAATCCAGGTGTTGGTGAGGGGGCGCGGTCGGCTCGCGAGACGACGATGGGCCGGCGTCTCCTACCATCGCCCACAGCAGATCCTGATCGTAACCTTCCGCAGGAAGGACCAATGGCGAAGCGACCGCTGGCCTGAAAGTCGACGGTGCGCCGGCGTGTTCCATCAGCACGCGAGGGACTGGATCGCCGGACTCGCTCAGCTGGCGCCCAATGGCATCCGCTTCCGGCTGTCTTAGCGTCCTCTGCCTCTTCGCAGGCCTCAACTGCCCGATGTAATCCTCACCCATGAGGACCTCGTGGCTTGAAAGCGGATCGCTCCCGGTCAGTTCGTTTGGAGCCGGGTGGTAGCCGTGGCTTCGGTTGAAGTGACGAACGGCTTCTCCTGGATCCGGTGCCTGGTGATTGCGCGCGGTTGGCACCAGAGACGATACTAGGCTGGCTTCGCCCATCATCACTCGCGGCGGATCCGGAACGTAACCGTCCGCTGTTAGCTCCTTCGGCAAACTCAATGCTTCCCACAGCCCGCTGTGCTGCGCAGCGGCGTCCCCGACGCGTCCGGTAAGTGCGTCTTCGGGACCGCGGGCGCTAGGGTGCCCAAGTTCCAACGCCTCGATGAGTCTACGGTCTTCGTCAGACAGATGAGGATGGTCGTGATCTGGAGAAACAGGGACCCCTACGACGGCATTGGTATCAAGCTGCGGCACCTCATCCAAGTAGGGCTCAAACTCAGCTTGCTGCTGTTGCGGTTCTCGCACCGCGGCGTTGTAAGCAGCGAAATCCCGCCCAAATGGGTTGATGCTGGTAAATGGGTCCATGTCCCCTCCCAGTTTGAGTCGGTTCACAATCCTGAGCGGATAGTGTCGCTCTCTGGTTCTTCCTCTACTAGGATCAGCTGTCGACAAGCTGACGCGCTCAGAGACTTAAATGAGCCAAATTGGCCAGGGCCAATTGTCACCCTCAGCCGAGGAGGCGCCATCGCACTTTCCGCAAATACTGGCTGGCAAGTCGCGGCCGGCACGAACAGATTCTGTTGTGGCGAGTAGCATCATGGGGCCTACAAATCGGCCTGGGCGGTGTTCTGGACGATCCGGTCCGGATGGTGCCCGAACCAAGGCGCACCTCTTCGTTGAAGGCGTGCATTGCCGAGAAGGTCTTGACTCGGGCCGCAGAGGTGAATCGGATCCAGCCATCTTGGCCTGTCGCGGTGCGGTCAGTGCAGGAATCCTTGCGGCTGCGACCAAGGCGCGCCGACGCCATCGATGGGAACGCCCGGCACATGAGAGGGAGCACCGACCTTCGCCATGGGCGTGTCGCCGGGAGGGATTGAACTATTGGACTCGCAAGGCATCGTGCATCGAAAACCTTGATGCTGGTGATGGTTGGTTCGTCGCACAGCGGGGAAACCAACGCCTGGGACCATCTTAATAGGTGAAGCATGTAGAAAGAGGGATCTGTCTTGTGCAGAAGCTCCTCCACTTTGCCGTGGCCACCGACCGGTGGACTGCGCCCGAGAACGCGGAGCTCTGGGGTGCATAGTTTCGTCGGCTTGCTGAAAGCTGGATCTCCTACATTGCTGCGAGCAAGAGAGAATTTTGATGCAGGCAAGTGAAGCAATTGGAAGGACCGTTTGCCGCTCCGCTCGCAGCTCAGTAAGAGGCCGCGCCTGAGCCGCAGGCGCCGCGACCTGCCCGACGGCGAGCGCGACTGGAGAGGAGACAACCCCTTCTCGCTCACGCCGCTCTTAGAATGGTATTGCAGGCGACCGAGCTATCCGGTTGGCTAGGCTAGGCGGGTACCCGCCCGTTACACTCGCTCCTGCTGGAAGTAGTTGGGGCAAAAGCGCTGGAGCAGATGCTCGGCAGACTTCGATGTGCCGATTGTGGCGCAGAATTCTTCGCTTCCTTTACGCCTCTGCCGCGATACTTTCCTAACTGTGGCTTCGTTGCGTAGGAAACTTCATCCGGAATTGCCCCGCGTTGCGTCACCTGAAAATGTTTACCGGACAACTTCGCTGCCGCGCCTGTGGCGGAGCTGCCGGATCACTTTGGGAGCGGGTATGCAGAAGATCAGCATGCGCGCAAAGCGCGAGATCACATCAGCGATGGCCAAGTGTTATCGGGCCGCCGGGCGGCTCGAGTAGGGACGGATCCTGGACGAGCTTTGCGCCGTCACGGAGTGCCATCGCAAGCACGCGATCCTAGCACTGTCACGGGACCGGCACTGGGGATCGGCCGTGCCGCGGCGGCGAGGCCGCACTTACGGTGCTTCCATTCGGGTTGCACTGATTGTGCTATAGAACGCCTCTGAGCGGGCTTGCAGTAAGCGGCTCGGCACAACGATCGCCTCTTGCTCACGGCACTTGAACGGCAGGGCAGATTGGAAGCTTTCGCTCGATGAGCGGTCGCTGGTTTTATTGAAGGTGAGCGCGCAACGATCAGCCAACTGCTGGGCGACGTAAAACCGCAGCAGCCGGAGGACGCTGGCTGTGGGCGGGCTTTTCCCTGCCATAAGGCAGATCCCGGTGCGCACATTCAACGACCCGGGACCACCTCCGCCGGGGTACTGCGAGGCGGATCTTGTTGCGCACGGCGGCACGTCCGTGCTCAGCCGCCTGAATCGCGCGGCTGCTGGTGAGCCTGCGCGAGTACGGCCGAGAAATTTGTCATCTTCTCCGGCGCTCCAACTCGTGAAGGAACGCGGCCGCGTCACGGATGCCATCGTCAGGTGCATCAACTTTGACATAAGGGTGCGCGCCTCGCGTGGTGTTGTTCTCGCAACTGGCAGCTTTGCGCGCAACGCGCTGTTGGAGCGGACCTCAGTGGTGCACACTAGCATCACGTTACCCCCCCGATGTAACGGTAACGGCGTTGAGCTTGCAAGCACGCTCGGCTGCCATCGACAAAGATGCCGCATCCGCCTTCTGAATCTCAGTTTCAATCCTGAAACGCGGCAGCGGCACAAATCGTGCCACACACGACTTTCCGCTCGAAAGCTACGTCATGTTCTCGGCGGACGCCATACTTGCCGGCGCGGGTCGCGTCATGCCCAGCCTGGAATTCGAAGGCAATAAGCTGTTCTTCGAGCAGGCGCTCGATCGCGCCGCGCTGATCGTGCGCGGCCGCAACTCCCACGAGCAGCAGCCAAATTCGCCGACCCCCTGACAACTTCCATACAGCAGCCTCAAGCAGCGCAAGAAGTCGACGGGTAGGTCATCGCCCGCACAACGAACGGAACTACTAGAAGGGGGGGTAGCCCGCGAGTTGAAAGCAGTGCGGGCGCGGCTCGGTGCCGGGCTAGCCAGGAAGATTGCCAGGTATCCGGCCGCACCCGCACTTGCCGTTTGAGTTTAGCGAAGCGTGGCTGAGCGCTGGCTGTTCTGGAACCCACAGCACTGGCCTTGCCACCCGCGTTAAGCCCAACGATTATGTATCAGGGCTAGCTTACTGAAATCTGACGATACCTGCGCGGCTATTTACAAAACGAAAAGCGGCCCGTGTGGGGCGGTCCCAGCCTAGCCGCCGACGACGACAGTGCGCTCAATCTGTTCTGGGCAATCTCGCAGCCAGGCAAAGACGGCGTTTAGACTGTAAGGCGTTACGACTTCACGGTCACCGGGGTTGATGCGAAGACCTTCGATAAGATCGAAGCACCCAGCGGCTGTCCTGACCATGCGATCGCGGATCTCGTACCATTTCGCGCGTTGTCGGGTTGATGTCATCAAACGCACGCGTCGCAAAGCAAAACGCTTCGGCGAGTTGATGCGCTGTCCGTTGCCGTTTCGCTACGCGCAAATACATACGAGGCTTAGCCTTTACTGGCGTGACTTCTCGTTTGAACATGTATCCTTCTCCCTGGTCGGCTCACCATCACACACTGCACAGTCGCGTCGATTTTGTCAGTGTGAGAATCGCTCCAAGTTATTGATGATTCAGTCCCTACACGTCTCACATCTGAATGACGTTACGACCCTCAGCCGGTAGGGCGTAAACCCGAGCTCAGTGATAAGCTGACATTGTTCGAAAGTAGCGCGGATGCGACTCGGCGTCCCTTCATCGACCGGGGGATCTGGGATAAAAGCGCTGTCTCTGCCGCATCCGCACTTCCGGGGAAGTTAGCGGTGACGTAAGCCCTACCTCTGGAGCAAGGAAAAGAACGGTGCCTCTCACGCGCCGCTAACTTCTGTGTCTCCCTGGCATGATCCAAGACTAACCACATCCGGCCTTCCCATGAGGTTCGGTCACGGGCACAGTGGGTTTTAGCGAGGAAGCGGTCTTGAGTGGCCTACCCGAACTGGTAGGCAAGACTGAGCGACTTAACCCGCTCAGCCTGTCAGTCTCGCAGAATGATCAGAGCGGCGCGAATGGCGCGCTGATCTCTGCTTCACTTGCCGCAAGCGAGGACGCCCAAGCGTCGCTGAAGCATCGGCTCACCGGTCGAACCGCTCACGGCTGCGAACGAGCGCAACTCGTTCGAGAATGATTCATGCGCAATCATGACCTTGTCTCGGGTAGTCTACTGGCACTGACTGCGGCCGGCTTCGCGTTTATGCTCAAGTCTGCTGGCCTTTGTCTTGATCTAGGGACTGCAGCGGTTCACACGATCAGGAATTGGCACGGGTCACGGAGGCGCTTTCAGCAGATGTCCTGCGGGCTAGCGGCCGCTCGCTTGCCCTTATGCGCTTTGCACAATCAGTTGCATTGAAGGCCTCGAACACCCATCATTCCCGAGGAAAGACATGGGATCCTCAGGCGGGAGAGGCTGAGGGTCGAAAGTCAGGCTTATCTCGACGGCGTTCGCGAGGAACTCGAAGCTCGCGGCGAGCTTGTCCTATTGCTTAACATACAAGGCCTGTTGACTGTACTTGGTCCCGTCAGTTTCTTCCCGCCACTTGCGCTGGGGGCGCACCGACGAGCTCCTCGTAGAGGCCAGGATCGGTCGCGCCCTCGGTATTGACTAGAAATACCCGCGCATCTTGTCCAAGGCCAATCCTGCTACGCAATGTGCAGTCCGAAGCAATCCTCAGTAACCCTGCAAGACCAACACCACCACTTTCTCCTGCAACAATGGCCGGGTCTCCATTTCCGGGGTTTGCAAGGCAATTCATGACGCTGATTGCGTCCTCCTCGTCGACAATGATGAAGGTGTCCGCTACACGTGACAGGATGCGCCAAGCGACGAGTGAAGGTTCATAGCATTCGAGCATTGCCATCACCGTCGGGCGGCCATGCAGGACCTTGACAGGCCGTCCAGCCCTAGCGCTCTCGAAGAGGCACGCTGCGCGCGAGGGATCAACAACCGTAAAGAACGGGCGGTTGTTACCGAATAGAACCGAAAGATGTCCCGCTACTGCTGCGGCGAGTCCACCAACCCCGGCCTGGACGAAGACGTGGGTCGGGATTTTGGCGAGCTGGCGCAGTGCTTCACTCAAGAGTGCGGTATATCCCTGCATCACAAATCCCGCGATACGCTCATAACCCGGCCAGGACGTATCAGAGACCGTGATCCAACCCTTTTCTGCGGCAACTCGGGATGCTTCGGCGACCGAGTCGTCATAGTTGCCGTTGACCCGGATCATCTGCGCACCAAAACGGGCGATTGCGTCAATACGTTCGTCGCTGACGCCTGAGTGGACGAATATGGCACATTTGGCGCCAACGAGTCGGGCACCCTGCGCGACTGACCTGCCATGATTTCCATCCGTGGCGCAGGATACCGTCATCTCCCGAGCCACGGGCATCACGTCAGGTGTCTGAAGCTCCGAGACGTCAACAGCTCGGCCGAGCCGCCGACTCGCTTCCTCCAAGACCAGCCGGATCACGGCATGAATCCGAATTCCGGAACCCAAAATTCCGAAGCCATCGAGAGCGCGCATGATCCGAGCTCCGAGCAGCGGCACGGGCCCAGCCCCAGCGTACGGTTGACTGCCGCTTGCCTTTCCAGGGTATCGCGCAAATTCTTCACCCGGTCTTCTGCAGCGGCACGTTTCGCTTCGAAGTCCGCCTTCATCTTTTCAGTTTCGGGGGAACGAGCGCCCAGCGAGGCCTGTGGCTCCGGACCCGCGGGTTTGGGCCGCCCATAAACTATGGCTGTCCCGTCGCCCGGACAGGGAGGCGCTAAAACGCCAACGAGATGCAGCGCAGGCTGAAGCCGTAGGCGCTCTGGTGGCGAACTATCTCACTCACCTCCCGTTCGACGGACAGCAATTGAGGATGCTTCCGAAAGAGGTGGTGGACAGCGCGGCGCCTCTGTTCGCCAAGAAAGATAGCCCTGCGCGAGCATAGCAGCCAGGTCGGCAGAAACAGCACCGGCATATTCGGCGCCGATCATCAGCAGCACCATGATGATGATTAGCAGGCTCGTGCTCGTGGCATGCCGATGCCGGCACTTTTGAACAAGACCTGCGATATCCGACGCCCATCCTTCGCACGCTGCAGAGCCTGGCACGGGCTGACTGAACGGCGGGACAGTCCTTCGCGCAGGAACGTGAGCGGGTGGGCGCGCAACCAACCGCCGATCGCATCGATCGCTGTGGGTTCGGCCGAAAGCCATCCGCCCTAGCTCGGACGCTCTAGGCTAACGCCAGCTTGGCGGAACAGGCCACCCCGACGCTTTCCGGCCCAAGTAGGAACAGTTGAAAAGAAGCAAGGTTCATACTGGAGGAGGTGGAAAAGCCCACCGAAGAGCAGCTCGCCGAACCCAAACGATTGAGCGCGCTCGCATGAACGAATGACTGGTCCAGGTGGTCCAATCGAAGGATGAGGCAGAGACACGAATCCGCGACCTTAAGGACAAAACGAAAACGGAATGGTGCTGCTGCCATCGGACGAGTGAGTCTCGAGGTCTGTAAAGTCATGCCCCTCTACCGTTTCCATT
>NZ_LBJU01000103.1:0-82043 GCF_028128835.1 Bradyrhizobium sp. CCBAU 65884
CCTCGATCCCGCACGTGGCGAGCCGCACCGTGCCGCTGCCCAGGGCCGCCCCGCCGCGCAGCGAGACGCCGGTCGCCGCCGCCAAGCCGGCCGAGCCTGTGACGCAGCAGGCTCAAGCGCCGCAGGCACAGGCACCGCAGCAGACCGCTGCCGCCCAGGCGAAGGCGGGCGAGGCCACACCGCAAACCGTCGCGCCGACCGTCGGTCAGGCCAAGCCGGCCCCAACGATCCTGCCGACGCAGGAGATGCCGGCGGCCCAGGGGCTGGATTAGCGTCGCGAGTTTGATGCGATAGCGCCAGCCACACCCACGCTGTCGTCCCTGCGAACGCAGGGACCCATACCGCGTGTTCTATCGGTGGGGATGAGGTGCGAGTCCCGAACGACCAATCTTCGCCAAACTGCTCCCTGTGGTTATGGGTCCCTGCGTTCGCAGGGACGACGGCCGGGCAAAACAAAAAAGGCGCCTGAGCAATTCAGGCGCCTTCCGCATTTCAGCGATCGCTTCAGCTCCGCGGATATCCCGCGGCTTCCAGGATCAAATTGGCGACCTCCTTCGGATGCGACACCAGCGAGAGGTGGCCGGCATCGAGCTCGACCGTGGTGGCGTTCATGCGCTTGGCGAGGAAGCGTTCGAGATCCGGATTGATGGTGTAGTCGTTCTTCGACACCGCGTACCAGCTCGGCTTCGAATGCCACGCAGCTTCCGTGGTGCGGCCGGCGAAGATCGACGCGGCAGTCGGCCATTGCACGGCATAAAGCTCCCTGGCCTGCTCCGGCTTCACGCCATTGGCGAAATATTTCAGGAAGGCGTCTTCCGAAAGTTTTGTGTCGCCGTCGCGCTCGACGATGCCGGCGCGCACCGGGCCGGTCGGGAATTGCTTCGACAGCGCGACGAAATCCTCGTTCGCATCGGGCGCACGTGCGGCGACATAAACGAGGCCGGTGACCTTCGGATCGGTGCCGACCTGGCTGATCACCGTGCCGCCCCAGGAATGCGCGACCAGCACGGTCGGTCCGTCCTGCTCGGCCAGCGCGCGCCTGGTCGCCTCGACCGAGTCCGCAAGCGACGACAGCGGATTCTGCACGGCCGTGACATGCAGGCCCGCGGCCTGGAGGATCGGGATCACCTCCGACCAGCTCGAGCCGTCGGCCCAGGCGCCGTGCACCAGCACGACGTTCTTTGCTTTCACCGTCTGCGGTGTCTGCGCGTGAGCGAGGCTGAGGGGGGCCGCCAACAGGCTCGCGGCGACGAAAAAGCTGCGCCAAAGTGACATGATCGTGCTCCGTCTCGTTTTGTGTTCGATGTCCAAAGGACGGAGCGTGGGGCAGCGGCGTTACGCTCAGTCACCTACCTGTGAGCAGCGTCTTGGTCGGGCGTGTACGGGACGCGTGGGCGAGCTTGCAGTGGGGGTAACGTAGAACGACAGGCCCAACCTGTATTTCCATTTCAACCGAAAACCGCCGCTGGATTCTGCGGCACTGACAAACAGGCCGGTACGAAATATATGACGCAGGAGTCGCTGCGGGGCTACTCGCGGCGTTTCGCGACACAACTGGACAAGTAAAAAAACGCCCCGGGGCACCGGGGCGTTTTCTCAAACCTGGAAGTGGCGTGCCGTGGTTAGGCGGCGACCGAGTTCTCGATCACCTGCGCCTTCGGTGCGCTGGTATTGATCGCGATCTGGCGCGGTTTCTTCGCCTCGGGAATCTCACGGACGAGGTCGACGTGAAGCAGCCCGTTTTCCAGCGAGGCGTCCTTCACCTGCACGAAGTCGGCGAGCTGGAAGGCGCGCTCGAATGCACGCGCGGCGATGCCGCGGTAGATCACTTCGTTCTTGCTGTTCTCGCCTGCGACCTTCTCGCCCTTGATCGTCAGCGTATTTTCCTTCGCGACGATGGAGAGCTCATCCCTGGCGAAGCCCGAGACCGCAACGGTGATGCGGTAGGCATTCTCGCCGGTACGCTCGATGTTGTAGGGGGGATAACCGGGGCTGCCGTCCGAGCTGGCCTGGTCGAGCAGGCTAAAGAGGCGGTCGAAGCCGACGGTGGAACGGTAGAAGGGGGTGAGATCGTAGCTACGCATGGTCTAGTCCTCCATTGAGCGACTGTTGGGTAACCCGCCCGCCAATCGGGCCGGGCTTTAGTCTGTGTGCAGCCTGATGTTCCGGGTCCGAAACACTGGTAGCGGCCTGCACGAAGATGATATGGGTGGAACGAGACGGCGTTCAAGAGGGCGGCAATCAGCGCCTTTTCGGCGCTCCCGCCCCTTGATTTGCAGCACTTCGCGCCCAAGCACTTCCAATCATGACGCTGGTCTCGATCCCGTCCAATCCCGTCCCCGAAGACGTCGTCAGCGGTACCATCAAGACGCCCGATGGCGCCGAGCTGCGCTTTGCGCGCTGGGCGCCGCCGGCGAACCGCAAGGGCACCGTCTGCGTCTTCACCGGACGCAGCGAGCAGATCGAGAAATATTTCGAGACCGTGCGCGATTTGCGCGACCGCGGCTTTGCAGTGGCAATGATCGATTGGCGCGGGCAGGGCCATTCCTCGCGCCGCCTGCGCGACCCGCGCAAGGGCTATGTGCGCGACTTCTCCGATTTCGAGGTCGACGTGGAGGCGTTCGTGCAGCAGGTCGTGCTGCCGGATTGCCCGCCGCCGTTCTTCGCGCTGGCCCATTCCATGGGCGGCACGGTGATGCTGCGGGTGGCGCATGCGGGCAAGCGCTGGTTCGACCGCATGGTGTTGTCGGCGCCGATGATCGACCTGCCCGGCCGCACCACCTCGCTTCCGGTGCGTGCGCTGCTCAAGACCATGCGCCTGCTCGGGCAGGGGGGCCGTTATGTCCCCGGCGGCAGCGACCGTCTCACCGGGCTCGATCCCTTCATCAACAATCCCGTGACCAGCGATCCGGTACGCTATGCGCGCAATGCCGCGATCCTGGAGGAGGACCCGACGCTCGGGCTGGCATCACCGACCGTGGCCTGGGCCGATACCGCCTTCCGCGCCATGAACACCTTCAAGGGCAAGAACTACCCCTCGCAGATCCGCCAGCCGATCCTGATGCTGGCGGCCTCCAACGACGCGGTGGTCTCGACCGCGGCGATCGAGGAGTTCGCCTATCACTTGCGCGCCGGCTCCCACCTCGTGATCGCCGGCGCCAAGCACGAGATCCTCCAGGAGCAGGACCGCTACCGCTCCCAGTTCTGGGCCGCCTTCGACGCCTTCGTGCCGGGCACGCCGTTGTTCAAGTGAGGAAAGAGCGCGTCATCGCGCTACAAACTCGTCATGCCCGGGCTTGTCCCGGGCATCCACGCACTTCGGTTCGGCGAGGCAAGAACGTGGGTGGCCGGGACAAGCCCGGCCATGACGAGACGAAGAACTCTGGTCGCGTTAAAGCGTCTTCAGATACTCGATCAGATCGTAGCGCTCGTTATCGTCCTTGAACATGCGGCCGATGACGCCATCGCGCTTCGGTTCGCCTTCCTTGCGCTCGAAGGAATGGCCGAGCACGCTGTTGCCCTGGATCGGGTCCTTCTCCGATCCCGCCGAGAACTGCGTTTCGCCCGTCTTGCATTTCTCATCCGCGGTCACCGCAAAGCCGACGGTCACGGGATCATAGTCGCGGCGGCCCATGCAGAATTTGGTCGGGCGCTCGTTCGCCGGCTTCAGCAACCAGAACAGCGAGGGCACCGAACCGTTGTGCAGGTAAGGTGCGGTAGCCCAGATGCCGTTCAATGGCCGCGCCCGATAGCGCGGGTCAGGCGCCGGATTGAGACAATTCTTGCGCGCGAGATTCCACATTTTCGCCCGTTCGGCCTCCGGGACCTTCTCGTCGTCCATCCATTTGCGGGCGACGAGATCGACCACCGTCATGAGGCCGAGCGCATAGACCATCTCATTGGGCGATTTGCTCGCGGTGGGGATGTCGCATTGCCACCATGTCTGGAGGTCGGCCGTATTCACCTTCAGGAAGCCGGGCACATCGACGATCCTGTTGCTGAGAACAAGGGACTGTTCGGGATCCGTCTTGATCTCCTTGAGGGGAATCGTGACCGCGTTCAGCACCTTGCTGTCGCCGCTCGGCTCCCAATGCTTCGATGACCAGAAGGCGGGCGTGTCGATGGCCGGAAGGTGGCACCCGGAGCACATCTCGGCATAGATGGCGCGGCCGCGCTCGACGCGATCGGGCTTCAGCCGCCATGCATCGCCGAGGATTTGCGAGGGCCATTGCGGCGCCAGCAGGCCGCCGAATTTCGGATCGGCGGAGGGATCGGCCGGCTTGAACGGATCGGGGCCTCTCAGCATGTCCTCGATCCAGCCGAGTGTCCTGATGTTCACCGAGGACCGCCACAGCCGGTCCTCCGGATAGGCGTCGGACAGGTTGAGCAGTGCGGTCACGCCGAGCGCTTCGCCGGCATTGCGAATTAACGGCTGCTCGATCGATGCGTCGTACTGGGCGAATTTGAACCAGGGCACGGTCCAGATCGCGGGGTAGCTGACCGGGGCATCCTGGGCATGCAGGTTCTTCTCGAAGCCCTTGACCCCGCTCAGCGCGAGATCCTGCGAGAAGACCTGGTTGCCGATGCGATTGAGAGCGTCGAGGCGGCCGAACCCTTCCTCCGTGTCCTGCTGCTGCCTGCCGTTCCAGGTCTTCTTGCTTTCAACCGTCTTTTGCTGGGTTTTCGCCCAGTCGATCAGGAACGTGCCGATCGCGCTGAGCTTCTGCTTGAGCGCGGCGCGATCCGTCTTGCTGGCATCGGGGCCGAGCACGCGATCGGCAAAGCGCTGGAAGCGGAACGGGACATACAGGGTGTAGGCGATCGACAGGCCGGTCGAGAGCTCCAGCTTCTTCAGGTCGGTCATGGCCGGGCCGCCGTCGAAGCGCACGTCCACGCCCTGGTAATGGATCTGGCCGGTATGGCAGGCCGCGCAGGTCAACCCGATCTTGTCTTCCTCGCGACGGCCGGTCGCGGGATCGACGACCCCGGTCATCCGCGCGAATCCGACCGGCAGGCCGTCGACGTTCTCCACTGGCGTCCATCTGGTCGACCAGTCCGGCACCTGCGTCGTCTCATAGACATTGGCGTAACCGAAGCGGCGCAACGTCGTCGTGTCGGTCTGGATCGACTGCGGGCTCGGGATGAAGCCGAAGCCTTCGAGATAGGCGCTCTCCTTCATCATGCCGGGTTTCGAGAATAGATGAAGGCGTGGCTGCTCCAGCGCCATGAACCATTCATAGGGCACGGGGAAGGTCGCGGTGCCCTGGCTGGCATGATGGAACCAGTGCCGGTCCTTCAGCGACCAGTTCTGCTCGAGCCAGAAGGCCGCCTTCGTCTCCGGGACCGCAGGCAAGGGCGGCGGCAAGAGATTTACGAGAATTCCCTTCTGCGGCAGCATGGCGCGAACCTGATTGGGGAATTCGGCGACCGCGACGAGGGCAACGAGGCCGACGGCGATCAGCAAGGCCGCAAGCTTGAGGGCGCCCCGCACCACGCGCTGGCAGGTCGACAGCACCGGCGGGACCAGCCGCTCGTTGATGCGCGCCGGGAATTGGCGCTCGTTGAACAGCGTGCGCACGTCGGCAACGCCGAGATAGCGATCCTCGCCCCTGCCCTTGCCGATGATCTTCAGGAGGATCGGCCATTCGAACTTCATCAGCAGCGGGTAGTACCAGCGCGCGGCGCTGCCGGCGCGCTTGAGGTTGTCGCGCATGAAGATGTCGATTTCCGAGGCGTTGAGGCCCAGCTCGGAGCCGCCGTTCGGATCGGTGTAAGTCCGGCCGAAACTCGCGAGCCGCGCGATCTCGTCCTCGTTGACCTTGCCGTCGACTCCGAGGATGCGCGAGCCGGCACCGCGCTTGTCCAGCGGGCCGCCGCGCAGCGCATCGAGTTGCGCGCCCGAAAAGATGCTCTTGAGGATGTGACCGAGACCGTTGGCGATGAGCGCCACGCCGCGGACCTGAAGCCGGGCAGACGCCTTCTTCAGCCCGGTTTCGCCGGTCGCGTTCGCGATCGTCTCCGACAGCTTGCCGAGCGGGACAGTGCCGCCCTCGACAAAGCCCTCGCCGACGAGGCCGCGCAGGAATGGGCAGGGATTGTTCGGCGAGACCTGGATCGAGGGGTCGAACGGCGGTTTCGAAGCGGGGTCATGCATGGCCCAAAATCCTGAAAACAGCGAATCGTGAAATGAGGCGCCGATCAAGCGCGGAAAGTCCTAACAAACCGGCAGCAAGCTATACTACTTGAGCGTGTGGCGAAGTGTGGCCGAATTCACTGTTCTGTCAACAAGTGCAGGCGGGGTCTCGCCAAAGACCTAAGGGAACGGCTGCGGGGGGACCGTGGCCTGCCGGTCAGGACTCGGCGACGCGTTTGACGTCGCTCTGAACCAGGGTCAGTTTGCCGAGCGGCACGCCGGCCTTCAGCAGCCCCTCGCGATAGTGGGCGAGATCCTCGGGCCGCTTCCAGTGGAAGTTGCGCAAGTGACGATCGACATTGAGCGTCGGGTAATTGCCCATCAGCACGGAGGTCGCTTCGCTCGCCTCGGCACTCCGCCCCAATTGTGCCAGGGCCGCGGCGCGGATCGCCAGCGCCTGCATGTGGTTGGGGTTGATGTAGAGCTGCTCGCGCGCCCATGACAGGGTCGCGTCATATTGGCGCAACAGATAATGACTGAAGGCGTTCAGCGCCGCCCATTGGTAGCGCGGGTCGCTGTTGTCGCGCTGCGCGGCCATCGAAAACATCTCGATCGCCTCGCGGTGCTCGCCGATGACGAAATGGCAGATGCCGAGCACGCCGCGCGCGCCCATGTCGTAGGGATTGAGCGCGACCGCGCGCTTGGCCGCGTCCATCGCCGCCTCGTAATGCCCTTCCATGGCGTGCGCCCAGGACAGGATCGAGAACGCAAAGGACGAGCGCGGGTCGAGCCGGACGCTGGTTTCGGCGAGGTTCATCGCCTCGGCCCACATCTCGCGCGTGCCCTTGACCCAGCCGAACTGGATGCTCTGGATCTGGATCGTGGCGAGATAGGCGTGCGCGATCGACAGCTTGGGATCGACCCTGATGGCTTCCCGGAACAGATCGACGGCGGCAGTCAGGTCCTCCTTGGTCTGCCGGTAGTAATGCGACAGCCCCTTGAGGAAGCGATCCCAGGCGGTGACGTCCGTCGAGAGTCGCGCGGGCGCCGAGGCTTCGGCGCGGACGATCTCGGTGGCGATGGCGGCGGACAAATTGGTCGTGATCTCGTCCTGCATCGCGAAGAAGTCGCCGATGTCGCGGTCGTAACGGCCGGTCCAGAGCTGCTCGCCGGTCTCCGGGGCGATCAGCTCGGCGGTGACGCGGATCTTGGCGCCGGCACGCCGCACCGAACCCTGGATCAAATAGGTGGCGTCGATCTCGCGCGCGATCAGGCGGGTGCTGGTGTTCCTGCCCTTGAAGGCGAAGGTCGAGTTGCGGCTCAGCACGCGATAGAAGGATTGCAGCGACAGTGCGTGGATGAGATCCTCGGTGAGGCCGTCGGAGAAATACTCGTCCTGGGCATCGCTGAGATTGGCGAACGGCAGCACGCCGACGATCGCGGTGCGGTACTGTTGCGAGAGGGCGGACGCCTCCCGGAGCTCGGGCGCGAGCGCCGGTGCACCCTCGGGCGTCCAGGTCCAGACCCCGATTGCATCCTTGATGTTCTTGAAGCGATGATTGCCGGCATCGACCAGCGGCACGCTGAGATGCTTGCTCGCCTCCTTGTAGGCCTTGGCCGAGATCGCAAAGCCGCCGGGGCTCGCGACCGACTCCAGGCGGACGGCGATGTTGACATCGTCACCGAATACCTCGTCCTCATCGGCGATGACGTCGCCCATGTGGATGCCGAGGCGGAACTGCATGGCGCGGTCGGCCGGCAGATGGTGGTTGCGCTCCGCCATCAGCGTCTGCATCGCGATCGCGGCCTCGGTGGCGCCGACGATCGAAGGGAACTCCAGCAGGAAGCCATCGCCGGTGTTCTTCACGACGCGGCCGCCGTGATTGAGGATGATCGGGTGGATCGCGCTGCGATGGGCCTTGAAGGCGGCATGGGTGCCGGCCTCGTCGCTGCCCATCATGCGCGAATAGCCGGCGACATCGGCGCAGACGATGGCGGCCAGACGTCTTTCCATATCCCGGAAGCTCCAAGGGATCGTGAAGGGATCGAGAAGGGATCTGGGACTGGCCACGGCGTGGCAAGTCGACGCGAATCCCGCATTTCAAGAACCTCGCCTTTATAAAGCAGATGTGGCCGAGCGGAAGCATGATCCGCATTGCAAATTCGAGGTAAATCCTCCGCAATCCCGGCGGTGGACGGCGGCCGCCGAACCGACTAAGCGGAATTGCGACCGCCGGAACGGGCGGCAGGGGGGCACCTTTGCATGCTGGGCATTCACGAAATCGGGCTCTTCATCCTCTCGGGCGTGCTGCTCAACATCACGCCGGGGCCTGACTCCGTCTACGTCATCGGCCGCAGCATGCAGATGGGCTGGCGGGGCGGCGCCGCGGCCGCATTCGGCATCAGTTGCGGCTGTTTCGTCCATGTCGCGGCCGCCGCGATCGGGCTTTCGGCCCTGCTGATGGCCTCGTCGACCGCCTTCTCGATCCTGAAGCTGGTCGGGGCGGCCTATCTCGTGTTCACCGGGCTTCAGATGCTGTGGTCGCGCCCGGTGCTGGCGGCGGCGATCGACGAGCAGGTGCGGAGCTCGCTGCGGCGGGTCTTCCTCCAGGGCGTCTTCACCAACGCGCTCAATCCCAAGGTCGCGCTGTTCTTCCTGGCTTTCCTGCCGCAATTCGTCGCGGCCGATTCACCGCACAAGCCGCTCGCCTTCCTGACGCTCGGCCTGATCTTCATCTCTACGGGCACGCTGTGGTGCCTGGTGCTGGCCGCGTTCGCGGCCAAAGCCGCCCACCGGCTGCGCGAATCCGAAGGCGTGATCGCCTGGGTCAACCGCGCCCTCGGCGGCCTCTTCATCTATCTCGGCATCCGCGTCGCCATGCTGGAGACGCGGTAGGCTCATTCGAACGAATGATGCGGGCAGCGTAGGGCGATCTTCCCTCAAACGAACTCCTTCGCCAGCGCACTGCCGGCGAGATAAAGGCCGAGCAGGATCATCGCGATCAGGAACCAGCGGCGGAACGCTTCGGCCGGCATCCGTGCTCGCACCGACTGTCCCACGAACATGCCGGCAAAAGCCATGGCCATGCCCACCGCGCCCGGGACGACATTGGCTGGCGTCAACAGCCCAACGGCCGTCAGGTTGAAGGCGAGCGCCAGTGTCGCCGTCGTGAAGAACACGCCGAGCGCCTGCACCAGCTCGTCCTTCTCCATGCCGATTGCCTGCATGAACGGCATCGAGGGGATCACCTGCACGCCGGTCGAGGCCGAGATCACGCCGGTGACGACACCGACCACGCCGCCGACCCATTTCTCGTTTTGCGGCGCGACGCGGAATTGGAACTTGTTCAGACCGATCACGGCATAGATGACGAGCAGGACGCCGAGCACGATCGTGCCGTAGCGCGCATGCGGCCCGGTCAGCGCGCCGGCATTGAGCCAGCATCCGATCACGGTGCCGATCATCAGCGGCCACAGCCGCTTCAGGATGTCACGCAGATACGGGCCGACGAAGGTCTGCCAGATGTTGGTGACGATGGCTGGCACGATGACGATGGCGATCGCGCGGCTGGGCGTCATGCTCACCGCGAGCAGGCCCATGGACACCGTCGGCAGGCCGAGCCCGACCACGCCCTTGACGAATCCGGCGATCAGGAACACGGCGGCGATGACGATGAGAAGCGGGTCGATCATGCCAGCACATTGACCGAAGCCGCGCGGGCGCACAATCTGGAGGTTACGGAGTAAGCCTTCGCTCTGAACGAAGGCTGGGAGATCTGCCATGCGTTTTGACCTCGTCGACCTCCAGCTCTTCATCGCGGTCGCCGACCAGCGCAGCATCACCCGCGGCGCCGAGCGGTCGCACCTGGCCCTGGCCTCGGCCAGCGCGCGCATCAAGGGGCTCGAGGACGCGCTCGGCGTCGCGCTGCTCAAGCGCGGGCGGCGCGGCGTCGAGCTGACCGCGGCCGGCGAGAGCCTGCTCGATCATGCCAGGCTCGTGATCCACCAGATCGATGCCATGCGCGGCGATCTCGCCGGTTTTGCCAGCGGCGTGCGCGCCAGCGTGCATTTCCTCGTCAACACCTCGGGCCTGTCGGAACATCTGCCGAAGGCGCTGGCCGGCTTCCTGCGCGAACACCGCGACGTCGCCATCGACATCGAGGAGCGCGAGAGCACCGACATCGCGGCGGCGATCACCGCAGGCGCCGCCGACCTCGGTTTCGCCGCCGAGCACGCGCTGCCCGACCATATTGAGCGCTTCGTGTTCAGCGAGGACCACCTGACATTGGTGACGTCGCGGCGCGGCCCGTTCGCGGGTCGCCGCCAGATCGATTTCCAGGAAGCCGGCAGTTGCGACTTCGTCGGGCTCACCAGCGCCACCGCGCTCCAGATGCACATTTCGAAGCACGCCGCCCGGCTCGGCATGCGCCCGCATTACCGCGCGCGCCTGCGCGACTTCGATGCGATCTGCCAGATGGTCGCCGCCGACGTCGGGATCGCGCTGGTGCCGATATCCGCCGCCCGCCGCTGCGCAAAACTGATGCCGCTCGCCATGGTCCGGCTACGCGATGCCTGGGCCAACCGCAAGCTCGTGATCTGCGCGCGCAGCTTCAAGACGCTGCCAAGGCCTGCGAAGATGCTGGTGGAGCATCTGCGGGCAGAGGCGGTGTGAGCAGTTGTTGCTGCGCTAGTGTGAGGCACGCTCCCGCAGCGAGCAAACTGCGCTCCCTCCCCCCTTGTGGGGGAGGGCGGGGGAGAGGGGTAGTCCAGGAACAGGTGCCTCTGTCGTGAAGAAGAGAGATCGATGGGGTCCCCGTGTGGCCCCCTCTCCCTAACCCTCCCCCGCAAGGGGGGAGGGAACGCACCTGTCGCGTTGTGAAGGTGGTGCTTACCCAGCGAAAACGCGAACTACTTCGCCGTCTCCACCCCGGCGTCCTTGATCACCTTCGCCCACTTCTTGGTCTCATCCGCGATGAAGCTGCGAAAATGCTCCGGCTCGTCGCCAATCAGCGTCGCGCCTTGCGCGGCGAGCTTCTCCTTCACCGCGGGATCGGCCATCGCCTTCGTCGCCAGGGCGTGCAGCGCCGTGACAATCTCCTTCGGCGTGCCCTTGGGCGCCACCATGCCGTACCAGTTCTCGACGCGCAGATCGGGAAAACCCGCTTCCGAAAGAGTCGGCACGTCAGGTGCGGTCGGGGCGCGCTCTGCCGAGCCCATCGCGATCGGCCGCAGCGCGCCGGCCTTGACCTGCGGCAGCAGCACGGGGAGATCGAGAAACGTCATCTGCACCTGCTGGCCCAAGAGATCGTTCACCGCGGGAGCTGCGCCGCGATAGGGCACGTGGACGATGTCGATCTTCCCCGTCAGCTTGAACAGCTCGCCGGCAAGATGTGGCAGGCTGCCGGGGCCGGAAGAGGCGAAGTTGAGCTTTCCCGGCTGCGCCTTGGCCAGAGCGATCAATTCGCCGATGTCCTTGGCGGGCACGTTGGTGGCGACCACGAGCATCTCCGGCACCGTCGCAACCAGCGTCACCGGTGTGAGGTCGCTCAAGGTGTCGTAGGCGACTTTCTCCATGCTCGGGCTGATCGCGAGCGCGCCGGCTGAGGAGATCGCGATGGTGTAGCCGTCGGGGGCGGCCTTGGAGACCGCATCGGTGCCGAGCACGCCGCCCTGGCCGCCGCGATTGTCGATCAGCACCGGCTGCCCTGACAGCTCCGACATGCGCTGGCCGATGACCCGCGCGATGATGTCGTTGGGCCCGCCGGCCGGAAACGGCACGATCAGCTTGATCGGCTTGGCCGGGAAATTCTGAGCGGACGCCACTGATGGCAGCAGCAGCAATAATCCAAGAAGAAGCCTGCGTGAGATGGTCATGCAAGCCTCCGCTCGCGTGTTATTGGTTGAGCAGCTTCAGTGCTTCTTCGTGAACCCTGGCATCTCCGGCCGCGACGATGCGGCCGCCGCCCTGGGCCGGCTTGCCTTCCCAGGTGGTGACGACGCCGCCGGCGCCGGTCACGATCGGGATCAGCGCGGCGATGTCGTAAGGCTTCAGCTCGGTCTCGACCACGAGATCGACGTGGCCGGCCGCCAGCATGCAATAGGAGTAGCAGTCGCCGCCATAACGCGACAGACGCGCGCCCTTCTCGATGCGGCTGAAAATGGCGCGGTCGCGCTCGTTCATCAGGAGCGGGCTGGTGGTGTAGGTCGTGGCTTCCGAAAGCGAGGCGCAGCGGCGAACCTGGAGCCGGCGCTCGCCCGACGGGCCCTTGTAGTTGGCCGAACCGTTGTCGCCGGAGAAGCGCTCGCCGATGAAGGGCTGGTGCATCATGCCGTAGACCGGCGCGCCCTTGTGCAGCAGTGCGATCAGCGTCCCCCAGATCGGAAAGCCGCCGATGAAGGATTTGGTGCCGTCGATGGGGTCGAGCACCCAGACATAGTCGGCCTCCTCGCGCTCATTGCCGAATTCCTCGCCGACGATGCCGTGCTGAGGGAAGTTGGCCTTGATCAGCCGCCGCATCACCGCCTCCGCGGCGCGGTCGGCCTCCGTGACGGGGTCGAAATCCTTGGTCTTGCTCTTGTCGTCGATCGACAGCGAGGTGCGGAAGAACGGCAGGATGGTTTCGCCGGAGGCGGTGGCGAGCCGTCCGATGAAGGCGGAAAAGTCGATCACCGTCACAGGCCGAATCCTCAAAGCGAAGGTTGGATGGAGCTCCCTCTTGCCTAGCTCAATTCGCCTCCCGCGTGCAGCGCTGTCTTGATCTTGCACCCTGGTATTTTGGATGCCGAACGCTGCTGCCCCATCCAAGTCATCTGCTGGCCAAATATCGATCACAGAGTTGAAAACTTAGTTCCGAATATGCCTTGTTCGTATGCAAATGACAATCAACCCATTGAAATTCCTTATCAAAGAAACTGAATCTGGGTTTCCATAGAAGCAATTGAGCCATGTGCGTATTGCATGGGAAATGGCTCAAAAGCCCTTGCACTTTGTGCGGCGCGGTCGCATATTGTTGCGGTGCGGTAGCGCTTGGCGTTACCGCTGCCCTCCTTGGGCGTTTCCTCCCTAGACTTGGGCCGCTTGCGTCATTCGCGAGCGGCCCTTTTTTCTTTGGGCCTGTCGTTTTCGTTTCAAGGTGCGCAGCGAAAGCGAAGCGAAGACGCGTTCGCCCGATCACAGACAATACGATCTGACGAAGAAAAGCCGGCGCCTATTCTGCCGCGGCCTGGAACGGGCCGAGATCGCCGAACGGAATCGTGGTCGCCAGCACGTCGGCGAGAACGCCGAAGTCGGACGCCACTTGCGCAAAGCGTGCACTCCGCTCGCGCCGCCGCTCGTCCATGTAGATCGCGCGGTTGAGCTCGAGCTGCACCGCGTGCAGGCCGCTCGCGGGATTGCCGTAATGCTCGGTGATGAAGCCGCCGGCATAGGGCTTGTTGCGGCCGATCGAATAGCCGAGCCCGGTCATGGTCTCCTCGACCCGGTCGGGCAGAAGCGGGGTGCAGCTTGTGCCGTAGCGGTCGCCGATCACGACGTCGGGCCGGCGCGGCTCGTCCCTGCTGACGCCGACCGAGGGCATCGAATGGCAGTCGACCAGCACCACGGTGCCGAACATCTGGTGCACCTTGTTGATCAGCCGGCGCAGCGCGCGGTGGTAGGGCTTGTATAGCGTCTCGATCCGCCCCAGCGCATCGTCGACCAGGATGCGGTCGCGGTAGATCTCCTGGCCGTCGCCGACCACGCGCGGAATGGTGCCGAGGCCGCCGGCGACCCGCATCGAGCGGGTATTGGCAAAGCTCGGCAGCCGTCCGCTGAACATGCGGGGATCAAGCTCATAGGGCTCGCGGTTGACGTCGACATAGGAGCGGGGAAAGTTGACCCGCACGGTCGGAAAGCCGCGCTCGCTCAAGTGGCCGATCAGCTCGTCCATGAAGGAATCTTCGGACCGCCGCAGCGTCGGCAGGTCGATCCTGGACGCCGCGAGGAATTCGTCCGGATAGGTCGAGCCGGAATGGGGCGAGTTGAAGATGACAGGCGCGCGCCATTGCGCGGGCTCAACGATCTCGAAGGCTGGCGACACCTCGCCGTCAAACCGGGTCATCTTCTCAGGCTTCGTCCCTTAGCGGCAGGATCCGGGCCTCGGATCGAATTGATTCGGCCGATCGATGCGGCTCTTATGTGTCGTCATTGTCCGGAATCGCAACCATTCTGCCAAGCGAAAAGATGTGATTGGCGCTGGAACATGTCTTAACCGTGTGGGCAGGGAAGCGGGGATGCGCCGGCGGCTCGATTGATTCGAGCGGCATTCCGGTTCACAAGGAGCCGGCAGTGCAGCCGGCTTGGGGTTAAGATTTTCACCCCAAATTTACCCTCTGTCCGGCTTAGTAAGCTCTGCTGATATCCTCTGGGGATTCGACGTTTCCTGCCATGCCAAAAATCCTGCTCGCCGAAGACGACAACGACATGCGCCGTTTCCTGGTCAAGGCGCTGGAAAACGCCGGTTTTCAGGTCTCGTCCCATGACAACGGCATGGCCGCCTATCAGCGGTTGCGGGAAGAGCCGTTCGAGATGCTGCTCACCGACATCGTGATGCCGGAGATGGACGGGATCGAGCTCGCCCGCCGGGCCTCGGAACTCGACCCCGACATCAAGATCATGTTCATCACCGGCTTCGCCGCGGTCGCCCTGAACTCGGATTCGGACGCCCCCAAGAACGCCAAGGTGCTGTCCAAGCCCGTGCATCTGCGCGAATTGGTCAGCGAAGTGAACAAGATGCTGGCGGCCTAAATCGGCCCCGTTCCGTCCTTGCACAGGGTCCCCTCGTCCGTTATAGGGACCCCACCCGACGTAAGTGGACTTTTAGGGCACGTAGCTCAGCGGGAGAGCACTACCTTGACATGGTAGGGGTCACAGGTTCGATCCCTGTCGTGCCCACCATCCTTCGCTCGCGATAGCGAGAGAAGGATGCCGCGCCGAAGCCCAAAGGGCGTAGGCGGGCTGCCGCCGCGAGCTTCGGCTCGGCAAGCCACGATCTCCACGCGAAGCGTGTCTGGCGTAGCTCGAAGAGCGGAGACGGACTGGCGCGTCTTGCTCGGTTTCGCTGGACAGCCCGTAGCCGGGATGGAGCGAAGCGCAATCAGGGATGCCCCTCCAGAGGCCCATCCCGGCCATCACTTCAGTTCCGTGTTCGCCACCGGCAGGATGGAGGCGACGTGCCAGCCGGTCGCATCCTGAACGTAGGTCTGGCTGATCAGAAACGTATATTGTTGCGACGGCTTGCCCGGAAGGCCGCGTGTGAAAACGATGGGAACGAGGATCTGCATCACCTCGTTCGAGATCACCGCAACGTGGAATTCCGACATGTTGGGCTCGAGGTGCCAGGTGCCCTCGTAATACGCCTTGAATCGGGTGGCGACCGCATCGCGGCCTCTCGTCTCGATGCCTCTCGCAAACAACAGTGTGCCGGGCGAATTCCAGAGCATCATCTTCACATCGTCCGCATCATGCGCATTCTGCGCGGCGATGAATTTTTCGAAGATGTTTCGTGCCTCCGCGTCATTTGCGGCAGCTTGCGCGCCTCCTGCTGGCCAGAACGCTGCGGCGAGGAGCAGCGCTGCGGTCGCTGCCGCAGCACGACGACGACATCGCGCAAAGGGCCGCGGCCTGATGGAGCCTCGAGACATCTCGGAAGGGGGCATGGTGACCTCTGGTTTTGAATGTTGATCGTCATATCATCAATCGCCTCGCCGACCTTTCAGGATCGCGCGATCCGCGGTCGCCGCTGCATCACGTCTTCGTTGCCCACGCCTTGGTGGATTGCCGCAGGGATTTAGCCTGCGCTCGCGCGGTCGGGGGCTGCCCCCTGGAACAGGCCGGTGCTGCCGCGCATTGATCCGCCATGTCCAAGAACCCCGGAAAAAGGTTTGCCGTCGGCGACCACGTCAGCTGGAATTCCGAGGCCGGCCGGGTGCGCGGCCATATCCTGCGCGTGCACACCGCCGAGGTCGATTACAAGGGCTACGTCCATCACGCTACGCCTGACGATCCGCAGTACGAGATCAGGAGCGACAAGACCGATCACGTCGCCCTGCACAAGGGCCGCGCATTGCGGTCGTTGAAAAGCTGACGGCCCGCGAGCCGGGCGGTCGAGGTGTCACCATGGCTCATCCGTTCTTCACCATCGGCCACGCCACACGTTCGATCGAGGAATTCGTCGAATTGCTGCAGGACAGCGCGGTCACCTTCGTGGCTGACGTTCGGACCGTGCCCCGCTCCCGTACCAACCCGCAGTACAATCGCGAGACCCTGCCGCAATCGCTCGCGGCTGCTTCGATCGGCTACGAGCACATTGCCTCGCTCGGCGGCCTGCGCAGCCGCAGGCGCGAGGTGCCGCGCGAGACCAACGCCTTCTGGCAGAACGTCAGCTTTCACAATTACGCCGACCACGCGATGGGCGTGGCCTTTCACGAAGGGCTCGCACATTTGCGCGCCGTCGGGCAGGTGCAGCGCTGCGCCATCATGTGCGCGGAAACATTGTGGTGGCGATGTCACCGTCGGATCATCACCGATTACTTGCTCGCGGCGGGCGAGACGGTGTTTCACATTCTGGGGCGGGGGCAGGTCAAAGAGGCCGAGATGAATCCGGCTGCGCGGGTCGTTCCCGAAGAGCGTCTGGTCTACCCGGCGGAAAATCAGCCAATCGCGTAAATCCCCGGCGTGGAGCTAGCCAACGCCGTCAATCGGGCTGGCTCGCCGGTTGGAGCAGCACATCCTTCAACCCGGCCGGATAAAGGCTCGGTCCCCCGTCCACGTCGAGGTCGGCAAGGTCGAACCAGCGCGCGATGATCTGCTCTCCACTGTCCTCGAGGAAGTCGAGGCGATCCCGGTCGGCGAAGGCGCCGTCGGGAAACTCCACCTCGCAGATGAACATCACCTCGTGCCCGGTTGCGCCCTCGTGCATGAAAATGTTCTCCAGCACCAACGGCTCGCTTGTGATGGTGACGTCGATGCCGAGCTCCTCGTTGAACTCGCGCATCAGCGCAGTGCGCCAGCTTTCGCCGAATTCGATCTCGCCGCCGAGCGGCCGAACACCCTTGATCCGCCCGGCATCGTCGCGAATTTCGGCCGCCAGCAGGCGCCCGTCCCGCCAGTGCAGGCCGATCGCGACGACGCGGATGTGGGGATGCGGGCGCCAAATGGTCATAGCGGATCGTTATCGCGCGCGCCGCCGTGGTGCAATGCGTGGGGCGAGCTCCGTCGGGCCGGATGAGGCTTCGCAGCCTTGATCCATGACTCGCCGCCTGCCATTGTCCGGTTATCCACCACCGCAACGAGCTGGTGCGATCGAGTTATGGCGTGCGGCGAAATGCGTCGCTTCGCCGGATGTGAAGCAAAGGCAGGCTATTGAGATGAGCAGCGTGAACAAGCCCGGTGGCAACTATTTGCCGGTGATCATCCATGGTGGACTTGCCTATGTCAGTGGCCAGCTGCCGCGTCGCGGCGAAGACCTGCTGTATGTGGGCAAGGTCGGAGCAGGCGTCGATATCGCGGCCGCACAAGAAGCTGCCGCCCTTTGCGCTGATCTCTGCATTTCCGCCATCAATCACGCCACAGGCGGAGAGGACCGGATCGTCCAGGTCCTGCAGCTCGTTGGATACGTCGCTTCGGCACCTGGATTTACCCAGCAGTCGCAAGTCATGAACGGTGCCTCCGACCGGCTGATCGAACGCCTCGGCGAGCGCGGTCGTCATACGCGGACGTCCGTCGGTGTCGCCGAGTTGCCGCGAGGGGCGCCGGTCGAGCTGAACATGATTGCCGCTGTTCGGTCATAGCAAGCAGGCTATCCAACGAGATATTTGGCAACTGCCGCCTCGTCCCACGCAAGCCCGTTGCCGGGCTCCTCGCTCGGCAGCGCAAAGCCGTCCTTGATCTTCAGTCGCGTCGAAAGCACCGCGTCGGCCCAATCGACATATTCCAGCCAGTGCGCGGTCGGCGTCACGCAGAGCAGATGCGCGCTGACTTCCGAGAACAGATGCGTCGACATCTCGATGCCGGCGGCATGGGCGAGCGAGGCGGCGCGCAGCCAGCCGGTCACGCCGCCGATGCGCTGCACGTCGGGCATCACGTAGTCGCAGGCCTCAGCCGAGAGCGCTGTTTGCATCGAAAAGGCGCTGTCAAAATTCTCGCCGATCTGGACGGGCGTATGCAGTGCGTCGGCAATGCGGGCGCAGCCGGCATAATCGTCGTGGCGGATCGGCTCCTCGATCCAGCTCAAGCCCTCGTCGTCGAGCATCTCGCCGCGGCGGATGGCTTCGGTCACCGTCAGTGCCTGGTTGTAGTCGCACATCAGCGTCACCTCGTCGCCGACGGCCTTTCTCACCGCGCGGACGACGGCGAGATCCTCCCGCGCATCGGGCCGGCCGACGCGGATCTTGGCGGCCTGAAACCCCTCGGCCAGCAGCTTGTGCGCCTCCTCGACCGCGGCGCCCGCCGGCATGATGCCGAGCCCCTTCGAATTGTAGGCCTTGACCGGCTTCGGCGCGCCGCCGAGAAGCCGTGCCAGCGGCAGGCCCTTGCTGCGGGCGAGCGCGTCCCAGGCCGCCATGTCGATGCCGGATTGCGCCAGCCGCTGCAGGCCGGCGAGGCCAAGCAGGGTGAAGCGCTGGGTCAGCTTGCGCTCGATCTCGAACGGCAGCAGCTCGTCGCCGGCAAGCAGGTCTGACATTTCCGTGACCATCGCCGTCAGCGGCTTCAACGCCGACGGTGTGATCGAGAACAGATAGGCGTGCCCGCGGGCGCCCTGGTCGGTCTCGCAGTCGATCAGCACCAGCGGGGCCTTGGCGACAGCGCCGGTCGAGGTCTGCAGCGGCAGGTTCATCGGCACGATCACGGCCCGCGCATGGAAGTGTTGGATGCGGATGGTCTCGGTCATGAATCTCTCCGGGCGGGATGGAACGATCAGGCTACTTTTGCTGCAAGGCCATGCGAACGCCAAGACCCAGGTAGATCGCCCCGATGACGCGGCCCTGCCAGCGGCCGATGCTGCGATGACGGGTGAGCCAGCCAGCGACTTGTCCGGCAACAAGTGCGATCAACGCGGTGTAGATCGCGCTCATGATGACGAAGATGAGGCCAAGAATTGCAAGCTGGGCAACGACGGAGCCCTTCTCGGAATGTACGAACTGTGGGAGAAAGGCCAGGAAGAAGAGCGCCGTCTTCGGGTTGAGCAGTTCGGCCAGCACGGCCTGCCGGAAGGCGAGCGACGCGTCGACCAAACGCGACTGCGCCAACTTGATATCCTCGCCTCTTTCCATAAACGCGCGGATGCCAAGATATATGAGGTAGGCAGCGCCGGCGTACTTCACCAGGCTGAAGGCGAGAGCCGAGGTCATTAGCACCGCCGACAATCCGAGCGTAGCCATCGCGGTGTGAAGCAGGTCTCCAGTAGCGATGCCAAGACCGGTGGCAATTCCGACGCGATGCCCGCCCACAGACGCGCGCCCGAGCACCAAGAGGACGGCGGGACCCGGAATGAGAAAGAGGCCGAGAACCACCGCGATATAGGTCAGCAACGTGTCGAACTGGATCATGGTGAGTTCCGGTCTGATTGTCAGGAGCTCAAACCAGCCAGACCCGGTCTCTCAATGCAAGTCCTCGATGCGGCATAGGCTCCTGGTTCTCAGAGCTGTCTCCATCAGCCGCGAGGTGATTCCCTATTCGGTCGACGACGCTGAACGACGCGGCTTCCCGAGCCGGATTATCCGGCCGAAGCCGCGGTGCGCCAGGTCGCTCCAACGGCGAGATCAAATGGCGAGGCGAGCTCATTCACATTTGCAGCGCTCTCGTTGGTGAAGCCGTTGCCGTCGAGGAGACCGAAGACGGATCCTGGCAAGTGCGCTTCTCGACGTACCGATCGGCATCATCGACCAGAAAACGCGCAAGCTGCGGCGCAGCGCCAACGCCGCGCCGCAGCCGACCAGATCATGAACGACTGTTACCCATCCATCCGGTCTGTTTTGTTACCTATCCATCCGCTGGACAGCGTTCAGGTGGGCCTCACCTCGCCGCCCCCTCGGTGAACGCCGTCTCGATCACATCCCCAAAGGGTTGCCACGAGCGGCCGTCGAACTGCACGAGCCGCATCTGCCTGATCGGCAGATAGTTGTTCGGCGAGGTATTCATCCTGATGTTGGGCAGCGCGACGGAGGGGTTGTAACCCCTCAGCGAAGCCGCCTGACGCATGATGTTCTCGCGTGACAGGTCGTCGCCGCATTGCTTCAGCACCTGCGTCAACGCCTCGGCTGCGGCGTAGCCGTAGACCGCTGCGCTGTTGTTGGTGCTTTCGACCTGATGGTACTTGTCCATGAAGGCGAACCATTCCCTCATGGCAGGATCGTCTTTCCAGGCGGGGTCGCTGGGGTCCTTCAGGAAGGCGGCCGAGATCACGCCGGCCGAATTCTCCAGGCCCGCGGGCGCCATCGCATTGGCGATCGAGGCGGAGGTATCGTTGACGATGAAGACCGGGCGCCAGTTGAGCGAAGCCGCGAGCCTGATCACCTTGGATGCCGTCGACGGCACGCCGAGAAAGACGAAGATATCGGCACCCGCGCGTTTGAGGATCGAGACGTGCCCGTCGAGGTGCTCGTCGCCGATGTCGAAGGCGATGTCGACGAGGACATGGCGGTTCAGATCGCCAAGTCCGTCCTGGATTCCCTTGTAGAGCATGCGTCCGAACTGGTCGTTCTGCCAGAGCACGACGATCTTCTTCCTGGGATAATAGGCCTGAATGTAGTTGGCGTAGATGCGCCCCTCCGACCGGATCGACGGCTGCCAGCCCATGGTCCAGGGGAAAGCCCTGGCCTGGCTCAGCTCCTCGTCGCCGGAGGCGACGAAAAGCTGCGGCACCTTCTTCTCGTTCAGATACCAGCGGGTGGCGAGATTGCCGGGCGTGCCGAACGATCCGAACATCAGGTGCACGTCCTCCTTCTCGACCAGATTGCGCGTCAGCTCCAGTGCGGTCGACGGATCGGAATTGTCGTCGCGCGTGATGAAGCGGATCTTGCGGCCATTGATGCCGCCGCGCGCGTTGACCATGTCGAAATAGGCGGCCTCCGCCTGACCGATCGCGCCGAATTCAGAGAGCGCTCCCGAATACGGCATGACATTGCCGATGCGGATTTCCTTATCGCTTGTGGGTTGGTCTGGGCGTTGCTCGGACATCGCGCCAAGCGACGCGAGTGCGGCGATCAAAACGAACAGCAGTCTGCCGGTGACGCGCATGCTCGACACCTTGTCGTTGGCCCCCAACGAGGTCGGCTCAGTCCGCACCAAGGCGAGTTGATCTAGATCAGGCGTTTGGCAATCGTGTGGCCTGGCAGCCCGCTTCAATACAGCGCAGGCCCGTACGAAGTGGCAGGCGTGCTGACACGCCGCTACGGCAGCCCCCGCGCTTCCAGCTGATGCACCAGCAGCAGGGTCGGTTCGGCGAGGCTGTCGCCGGAGCCATCCAGGCCAAAGGCGCTCGCGATGCCGTCGCGACTGCGCAGCAGCGCGCTGCGCGGACAGTGGCCGGCGCCGCAGAGCGTCTTCTTCAAGGTCTCGCCCTGCGTCACGAGGCCAGGGGAATCGTCCGCGGCCCAGGCCAGCACGATCGGCACATCGACATTGAGGATGCCGGGGAATACCGAGCGCGCGTTGTACTGGCTGGCGTCACCGCCGAGATAGGCCTTCTCGCTGTCGCTGGCGTCCTTGCCGGCGCGGTAGATGCCGGACACCAGCACGACGGCCGCGACATCGGCGCGGTCGGCCTGGAGCTCGGGATGCGCCAGCAGGGTTGCGACATGGAATGCGCCGGCGCCGTAGCCGACCGCGACGATCTCGCGTGCGTCGCCGTTGAACAGGTCGATATTGCCGTGGACCCAGGACAGCGCCGCCGCCACATCGGTCGCTCCCATCGGCCAGGTCGCTGCGGGCGCCAGGCGATAATTGACGCGCACCCCGATCATGTCGTTGCGGGCGGCAAAGCACATGACCTGGTCCTGGATCTGGCGCGACAGCTCGGGCGCGGCGCGGTCGCCGGTGAAACTGTCGCCGGCCACGAACAGCAGTACCGGCCGCGGCGTATCCGCCTTGGTCGTGCTGGCGGCAACGTCGAGCACATTGGCCTCGTTTTCGCCGTAGCGCAGGCCCCGCGAGAAGGTGACCTGCTCGCACAGCCGCGCGGTGCCGCCGGCGGTGGTGTCGGAATCGGTCAGGCCTGTCAGGATGAGGTCGGAGGGCGGCGTCAGCCGCGCCGGCAACGGGCCATGCGCGGATGCTGTCGTGATGGTTAGAAACAGGAAAAAAGCGAGATAATTCTTCATTTGGTGCCGGCCTTTGCGCCCCCCATATTGGTTCGCCGGTTTGGCCTGTCTTTTCAATTCGCCTTATTCGTCCGCCTTGAGGCGATTTCACGGCACCTTTGGTTCGGCGACAGCAAGGCGATCACCCCGAAGCCCACCGTCGTCGCGTGCGAGATTTTCGGCTGGCGCCCGGCCGCCAGCGGCCCCCCGTCGCACTGGCGACGACGTGGCCCATGTGAGGACAGGTTGCGGCCCCCCGCATCCATGGCTTCCGAGGTCTCAGGCGGCGCTCTTGCGCCTGGCTGCCTTCTTCGTCGTCTTCCTTGTCGTCTTCCTGGCCGATTTCTTCTTTGCCGTCTTCCGGGCGGCGAGATAGGCCTCGACCTTCCTGGAAGAATGGCCGGCCGCGGCGACGGCAGCTTTCAGCTTGGCCGGGGTGATCTTGAATCTCTTCGACCAGTAACGGACCTCATAGGCCTCGCTCAGCGCGATCCGGCTCTTGTCGGAGGCGCGGTGCTTCTGGAGCTTGATATACGCCTCGACCTTCTTGGCGGAACGGCCGACCTTCTTGACGGCGTATTTCAGCTTGGCCGGGGTCACCTTGAACTTCTTCGACCAGTAGGCGACTTCATATTTTTCCGTGAGCGCAATCAGCGCCCGATCGGCCCCGCCGCGCTTTGCCTTGTTTTCGGCCATGCTTCCCTCCTGCCGCGGAATGCGTGCCGCCAATCTAGCATGCAACCGGATTCGGAAGGCAAGACGCAAGCCGTGCGGTGGTTGCGCAAGGCGGCGGTTTTGCACCGATGTGTCAAACCCTTGTGCGGCGCCGCCGCGCCTCGGGCGGAACGGGCGTTTTACTTTGCATGGGGTTGTTTCGCATGTTTTGTCTGGCCGGCCGCGTTACGCCCGCTTCATCGTCCGGAACGTGATGGAGTAACGGCGCGCCTCGACCGGCGGGATACTGTGCTCCCATTGCGAGCGTGCCTCGCCTTCCATCATGTACAGCGAGCGCGGCTGGGCCTCGCGCGTGTGGCGCTGCCATTTGTCCCCGCTGCGGCGGCGGAAGCGGAGTCTGCAGGCCGAGCCGAGCGACAGGCCGAGGATCTTGTCGAAGTGCGGCTTGTCGCGGTGCCAGCCGATGCCGACGCCGGCCTCATACTCGGTGCAGAGCACCTGCCGGACGCTGGCCTCCGGCAGCTTCGCCCAGGCCTCGGCCTGACGCGCGACGGGCAACAGCCAGTCCGGAATCGGCTCCGCCTCGGCCAGCCGCTGCAGCGTGTAGTCATAGCGATAGCCGAACGACGCCACCCGGCGGTTGCCCTCGAACGCCCCGAACTGGAAACGCTCGAGCGGCAATGCTGCGATGCGGCCGATCAAGGCCTGCTCGACGGCGGCTTCGATAAAATTGTCCATGTAGCGAAGGCCGGTCGGGCCTTCGTCAGGGACGGCGAACAAGCCAAGCTGCGTCATTCCTCGCATTTCCGTGATGGAACCTAATGGCGGCTGATGCGACTTACATATGACGCGGGAAGAAACGTGCGAGGCTGTCATGGCACACAAACATACCGCCGATCCGGCAGAGATCATGCGGGCGACCGGTCATCCTGAGCTGGAATATGCCGCCGGTTGGACCATCGCTGGTCTCGTCACCATCGGCACCATCGTCGCCGCCTGGGTGTTCGCGATCTAGACCGCAGGGAATTGCAGCTCGAAGGCCGCGCCCTCGTCGGTCGGCTTGAGCCTGATTGAGCCGCCATGGCTCGCCATCACCGCGCGCGCGATCGCAAGCCCCATCCCGGTGCCCCCCTGGTCGCGGCGGGTGGTGAAGAACGCATCAAAAATCCTGTCGCGGTTCGGTGCCGAGATCGGCTCGCCGTCATTGCTCACCGTCAGACGCAAGGTCGTGCGTTCGTCGACAGCCTCCAGCCTGATTGTCCCAGCCTTGTGCCGCATCGCGTTGTCGGCGAGATGCGACAGCACGATCAGTGCCTTTTCACCGGACATGCCGATGGGGCGGTCGAGGCTGCCGCTGGCCTCGATGGAGCTAGCCGGAAACCTGTTCCTGAGGTCGGCGATCACGGGCGCGAGCTCCGTGCGCTCGTTCTGCGGCAGGCTCTCGGCGCGCGCCAGATCGCGCAGCCGCTGCGCCATCGCTTCCAGCCGCTGAGTGTCGGACAGGATGTTGGCGATGAATGTCTTCTGCTCGGCCGGCGTCAGTCCGTCAGACCTGCCTTGATAGGAATCCTGCAGCAGCTCGGCTGCGCCCTTGATCGAGGTCAGCGGCGATTTCAGCTCGTGGGTGAGATGGGCCGAGAACGTCGCGATATAGTCGGAGCGCCGCGCCAGCTGCTCGGCCATGCCGAGGAAGCTGTGCGAGAGCTGGGCGAACTCACGCGTGCCGTAATGCCGAAGCGGCTGGAAGGCCTCGCGGTCGCCGCGGCCGATCCGCGCGGCGCGGTCGATCAGCTCGCGCATCGGCAGGGTGATGGTGCGCGAGAACACGAGGCCGATCGCGATCGTGCCGAGGATCACGGCGAGCCCCGCCAGCACGAACTTTGCCCGCTCCTGGTAGAGATGGTCGAAGATGTTGCTCGGCGTCCGCGTGGTGTAGATCACGCCCGCGACGCGGTTGTTGACGATCACCGGCATTGCCGAGAACACGTGCACGCCGAGGCCGCGGCTGAAGGAATAGATCGGGGGCGGCGGCTTGTCCGGCACGCGGTTGCGCAAGGTGGCCCGATACTGCCCGTGCAGCGCGTCAGCGACCTCCTCGATATGGGCGAGCGATTGGCCGACCTCCTGCCGCCCGGCGATGACGACGCCTTGCGGATCGAGGATACGAAAGCCCGCCAGCGTCACCTTCTGGGTCTCGCGGATGATCGGCGACAGTCTAGCGCCGATCTCGATATAGGCCGCCTGCGCCGGATGAGGCGCGGCCTGCGCATCCGGTCGCCGCCGCAGCAGATCGTTGGCGGTGAGGTCGAGCGCGGGGCGGATCGGGGTGACCTGGTCGCCGGGGTCGGGCAGCACGTTCGGCGGCACCTCGGCGCCGAGCGTCAGGCCGCTGTCGAGCCTGGCCGTGACCTCCTGCGCATAGATCGTCGCCAGCACGCGGCTTTGCGCGATCAGCTCGGCCTGGGTCTGGCGGATCAGCTGGTTGTCGTAAAGGCGGAAGAAGAACAGGCCGACCAGCGGCAGCACGCCAACGGTGGTCAGCACCGTGAAGATCACGAGGGCGAGCGAGGGCCGCCATTTGTCGGGCGCCGCGCTCATGCCGCTTTCTCGCAGCGGCCGAGCTTGAAGCCGACCCCGTGGATGGTCTCGATCACGTTGTCGCAGGCCAGCACTGCGAGCTTGGCGCGGATGTTGCGGATGTGGCTGTCGATGGTGCGGTCGGAGACCTGGATGTTGAGCTGATAGGCCGCCCGCATCAGCTGCTCCCGGTTGAACACCGAAGTTGGCCGGGTCAGGAACGCGCGGAGGATGCCGAACTCGATCGCGGTCAGCTTCAGCGGCGTGCCGGCGAAGGTCGCGACATGCTGCTCGGGATCGATCAGCAGGCCGCCTTGCGACAGCGCGGCCGGGCCCGCCTTGGCCTCGCCATTGCGCGGGCTGAGCCGGCGCAGGATGACGTTGACCCGCGCCACCAACTCGCGTGGGCTGAACGGCTTCGTCACGTAGTCGTCGCCGCCGATCTCGAGACCGAGGATGCGATCGATCTCCTCGTCGCGCGCCGACAGGAACAGGATCGGCACGTCGGACGCCTTGCGGATCTCGCGGCAGACATCGAGGCCGTCGAACTCGGGCATGCCGATGTCGAGCACGATCAGATCGGGCCTGTCGGCGGCAAAGCGGCTGAGCGCCTCCTTGCCGTCGCGGGCCTCGATCACGTCCATGCCGGCCTTCTTCAGCGCAACGCGGATGACCTCGCGGATATGGCCTTCGTCGTCGACGATGAGAATGCGATGCGCCAAGAAAGTCTCCGCTCACCCTGCCGGCCGGCTGCCGGACTGATCTTTCGCCTGCGCGTCCAGCCTGCGCTGCAGCCGCCAGCTGCGAAAGCCCCAACTTCGCCAGGCCAGATCCTGGCGCTGCAGTTCTACAAGGCGGTTGCGTCGGGACACAAGACAGTAGCCTCGTGCCGAAAGATCGCTGCCCTTCGCGTTCGCCAGGAGTTCAATGGCCTTGTCGATCGCAGGCAGCGCCTGCGGCCCGAGCGAGAGGAGATAATTGGTGTCGAGCTGCACGCCCTTACCTGAAGCTTCCTTGCTGTGCGCCACATTATAGTCGGCAATGAAGGCGTCGAAGTTCACCAGCGCGCAGCCATACAGCACGATCGCGAGCGCGGTCAGATTGACGCCCACGAGCCAGCCGTTGGACCGGCCGAGCGCGATGCGGGCGACGATCAGGAGCAATCCGAGCGCCACCAGCCCCATCCAGATGAAGGCCGCGATCCGCCAGTAAGTCAGCATGTAGATATCGACATACAGGTCGAGGCGAAGGATGGAGGAGGCGACGAGAAGGACGTTCTGGCCGACCCAGAGATAGACCAGCGGCCGGATCACCGACGATTTCTCGGCCGGCCCGCCCGGGCGCATCGCCACCAGCACGAACGCCGCGGCGAGCAGGGCGGTTACGATCAGCGGATAGGCGCCGCGATGCGCATAGCCCGCATAGGTCAGATTGTCCGGCAGCGCCATATGGCCCCAGAGATAGATGCCGTCGAGAATGGACTGCGCCGCGAACAGCAGGTTGAACAGGATCAGCGAGCGCAGGATGGTGGAGGGACCAAGAAACTCCGCCGAGACCAGAGGCGGGAGCGGCGGCGGCACAGGTCCGTCCGCGACGGCGGTGGTGACGATCGTCTTGCGCCGCCAGCGCACATGGATGAACGGCCAGACCAGCGCCAGCATCAAGGCCCAGAAAAGTACGCGCGGGATGCTGATATATTGGAGGATGAGTTTCGGATTGAGCATAAACACCCATTGCTCGATCACCGGATTGGCCGCGGCGAACAGCGCGACGAAGACCGTGCTGAGTGCTGCAGGGAGCAGCCAGCGCGCGATGCCGCGGGTCAGCGCCGACGCGTTGAACACCTGGGGCGCATCGAGGAAGAACCTGAAGGGCCCGAGCAGGACGAAGTTGCGCAGCGCGCGGACGCGGTCGGCGAGCCCGGTCGTCTCCGGATTGGTCGCAAGCAGCAGGGCGATAAGCAGCGCCGCGCCGAGGATCAGCAACGAGAGCGCGTTGAGCTCCTCGACGGCCGGTGCGAGGCCGGCGATGAGAATGGCTGTGCCGATCAGGGCGCGCCGCAGGTTTAGGGCCGCGTGATTGAAGAGCACCGACACGCAAGCCGTCGCGACGGCAAAGAGGGCCAGCGATAGGCCGATCCGGTGGCCATAGAACAGCCAGTCCGCCAGCGCGGCCAGCACCAGCGCGAGGCCGAGCTTGGCCGGAATGGAGGAATGCCTGAGCGGCTGGAGGTCCGCTGCTATCGTCGAAGCCAGGCTCGTCATATCCGGAAGACCTTTCGTGATGGGTGGCATCACGAAGTCTGAAAGGTGCTTGTGCAGAAGCCGAGATCATCGTTTGCACGGTTTCAGGAGTCTTTTGCAGATTTCGTGCAGGCACGCGTTTGCCTCTCGCGGAGCGCAAATCGCTTTGATAGGTGCGAAGCATCGCCACTCCCAGCGCGTGATGCATCATGCAATTCCTCCGCCGTATCGGTCTCATTCTGCTCTGGCTTGCCGCACCCCTGGTCGCATTCGTGGCCGCGAACAAGAACGATCCCTATCTGGTCGCGCTCCGGGGCGCCGGAAACGTCGCGCTTGTCGTCGCAAGCCTTGTGATCGTCATCCTCCTGCTGCGCGGAGAACGGTGGCGCACTATCGCGGGCAAGCTGCTCGTCACGCTCTGGTGCCTGCCGCCGCTCCTGATGTCCGCCGCGCATCTGAAGTTCGAGCTGCGCAAGCACGACGTTCTCGGCGCAAGCGCCGCCGAGGCGCGACAGCTCGGGCCTCATTTCATGGTCGGCTATTCCTCGTTTTCCGAGGTCGCGCGGCTGGCCGAGCAGGGATTGATCGGCGGCGTCTATGTGACCCGGCACAACATCCGGGGCCGGACGATTGCGGCGCTACGTGCCGAAATCTCGGCGCTTCAGGATATCAGGCGCGCGGCGGGCCTGCCGCCGCTGGTCGTGGCCGCCGACCAGGAAGGCGGCATCGTCGGGCACCTTGCCCCGCCGCTCACCAAGGTGCCGGCGCTGGCGACGCTCACCGGGCTGGCTCCCGACGACCAGCAGGCCAAAGCGGAAGAATTCGGCCGCATCCACGGACACGAGCTCGGCGCGCTTGGCGTCAACCTCAATCTCGCGCCGGTGCTCGACCTCAAGCCGCCGGCGAGGCGCAACCGTCTCGATTTCCACACGCTGATCGGCCAGCGCGCAATTGCAACCGATCCTGCTGTCGTCGGCACGATCGCAAGCGCTTATGTCCGCGGGCTGGAAGAATCCGGCGTCGGTGCCACGCTCAAGCATTTTCCGGGCATCGGCCGCGTGCGCACCGACACGCATCATTTCAGCGCCAATCTCGATACGCCAGTCGGGGAATTGGAAGCCTCCGACTGGCTTCCGTTCCGCGATGTGCTGTCGCATTCGCGCAGCGCGCTGATGGTCGGGCATGTCACGCTGACCGCGGTCGATCCCGACCGCGCCGCCTCGCATTCCAAGCGCGTCGTCGATGGCATTCTCCGGGACAAATGGGGCTACCAGGGCATGGTGATGACCGACGACTTCGTGATGGGTGCGATCTACCAGAACGACGTCTGCAAGGCCGTGGTCGAGGCGATCAATGCCGGCGTCGACCTGCTGCTGGTCGCCTATGACGGCGCGCAGTTCTATCGCGTCTTCGCCTGCGCTCTGGACGGGTTGCGGCACGGCAGGCTCGATGCGGCGATGCTGCGCGCAAGCGCGACGCGTCTGGAAAGAGGATTTCCGATCGAGCAGGCCCGAGGGGGTTCTGGCGCGATCAGCCTCGCCCGTCAGGACTAAAGCATGATCCGGAAAAGTGCGCAGCGGTTTTCCGAAAAGATCATGCTTAAACAAAAAGCCAAAGCGCGATGACGATTCGTCCTGATCGTATCGCGGTTTAGCCTTTCGCATACTGACGGTAGTCCGGCTCCCGGTGAAACCAGAATTCGTAGCCGGTGACGGCCTTCTGCATGGCGACGTCGTGGATCGGCTGGTTGAGCGGAACGACCGGGACGTCGCGGATGCAGAGCGCAATGAAATCCTTCACGGCCTGGTCGTACTCGGCCGTATCAGCGGTGAAGCGGGCCTTGTCGATGAGCACGTCCATCTCCTTGTTCTGGTAGGAGGAGATGTTGAAGATCGAGTTGTTGCCGTGGAAATTCCAGTAGAAGTAATATTCGGGATAATCCAGCCAGCCGCTGAAGCGGTTGAGCGCGAGCGGCAGCTCCTTCTTGTTCAGCGTCGTCCGCCAGTTCGCGCCGGGGATCTTTTCGATTGCCGCCTTGATGCCGATCTTGGCGAGGCTCTCCTGGATCAGGATCGCCGTCGGTTCGCCGACGGTCGCGGTGCCTGTGTCGAGTGACAAGGTCGTCTCCACGCCGGAGGCGAAGCCGGCTTCCTTCATCAACGCCTTGGCCTTGTCGAGATCGGTGACATAGGGAAACGGCTGCGGCCAGACCGGCTTTGAAACGTCGGCGGCGCCGCCGTACATGGGAACGGCACGGCCGAAGAACGCGCTGCTCTGGATCTGCTCATATGGCATCGCCCAGGCGATGGCCTGGCGCAGCTTGACGTTGTCGAACGGCGGCTTTGCGGTGTTCAGAGCAACGTACCAGAGCGCATTGGGGATCGGCACGCCCGACACCTTGACCTTGCCTTCCCTAATGAGCTGGTCGAAATCCCGCGGCGCAAAGCCGCTCGACAAGTCCGCATCGCCTCGCTCCAGCATGGCGCGGCGGGTCCCGCCGGAGGGGACGTCGCGTGCGATCACGCGCCTGATCTTCGGCAACGGTCCGCTCTTCCAGTCGTCGAAGCGTGCTAGCACGGTCTCGCTGCCAGGCTTCCAGCTCTCGATCCTGTAGGCGCCGCCGCCGGCCTCGTTGTTCTTCAGCCACGCCAGCGCCCACGGGTCTTCGGCCGTCGCATTTTTCTTCGCCAGCTCGGAATTGATGATGAACGGCACCACGACGGCGACGTTGAACAGCAGCATCTTGTCCTTGCGGACATAGTCGATGCGGAAGGTGTGGTCGTCGACCACCACGAACTGCTCGGGCTTTTCCAGCGATCCCGCGGACATCTGGAAGGTCGGAAAGCCGCCGACCTTCACCGCGCGGTCGAACGACCATTTGACGTCCTTGGCCGTGACCGGCGACCCGTCGTGGAACTTCGCATCTTTTCGGAGGCGGAAGGTGCAGGACATGCCGTCGGCCGCGACCTCCCAGCTCTCGGCGAGTTCGGGCGCGAGCCTCTCGCGATCATACGACAGCGTTCCGTCCGGCAGCGTCTTGGAGGCGTAGGAGAGCAGGCGGTCGTAGCAATTCCACGATAGCCCGTTCACGGTCTGGTTGGAGCCGACGCCCTGCATGTCCAGCGAGTTCGGACCCAGCTCCTGCACCACCAGCAGCGTTTCGCTCCGGCCCTGCGCCCAGGCGAAGGGAGGGGCGACGGCACTGATGCCGGCGGCACCCACGCCGCCGAGCAGCACGCTGCGGCGGCTCATATGGAAGGGTGAACTGCTCATGGGTGCCTCCTGTCCGGCAATTGTCCGGCATCGAGAGGCAAGGTGTGTGCCACCGGCACGAATGATCGTACCGTGTCCGTGGCCGGCCGCCCCGCGCGACGGCGCGAGGCGGTTTCATTCGGTGCGTCTGCGCGCGCCAGGCGCTTCCTATTCGGCCTGCTCCAGTGCGGCAGGCATCTTCGCAACCGACATCAGCGATCGCGCGACCTGATTGAGCAGGAGATCGGCGTTTTCTTCTTCGGCGAGGGATTTGGAGAGCAGGGCGACCACTGCGCTATGCCGGAGCTGCTGCGCCAGGTTGCGCGCGGTGGTGTAGCCGGACATCTCGTAATGTTCGACGCGTTGAGCCGCAGAAATCAGTGCGAGGTCGGCGGCCGCGTCCTCCTTTTCTTCGCCTTCCTTCATGACCTCCTGGCCTTCCTCGATGAGGCCCATCATGCCCTTGCAGGGCTTGGCGCGTGCGTTCTCGCCGAGCAGCTCGAAGCACTCGTTGATGCGCTCGATCTGATTCTCGGTCTCGGTCAGATGCTGCTCGAATAATTCCCGCAGCTGGTCGAAGCGGGCGGCCTGCGCCATCTTGGGAAGCGCCTTGGTCAACTGCTTCTCGGCATGGAGAATGTCGCGCAGTTCATGGAGCAGGAGATCGGTCAGGCCGGCTTCGTCGACGGGCGGTGAGCTTTCCGTGACGATCGGCGTGCCGGCGCCGGGATCGGCGGACTGCAGCGCAGGCGATTCCGTGAACACCCAGTCCTCACCCTCGTTCCAGGGACCGCGGGTGTCGATTTCGCCGTGGTCACCGCTGCCGGTGGAGTCGTTGAAGTACTGGTTCACGAGGCCGGGCGTCGGCGCGAGCCTGCCGACGCTGAAGGCCGGCTTCGACAGGCTTTCGAGCGCTCGCGCGAACGCCTTCATATGAGTGATCTCCCGCGTCATCAGGAACTGGAGCGCGTCCTTGCTGCCGGCGTCGTCGCAGAAATTGATCAGCCGTTCATAGACGATCTTGGCGCGCGCCTCGGCGGCGATGTTGCTGCGGAGATCGACGTCGAGCTCGCCGGTGATCTTGAGATAGTCGGCGGTCCAGGGATTGCCTTGCGAATTGAACAGGTTGACACCGCCGCCGCCGGCGATCGCAATCAGCGGATCGGCTTCCGCCGCCTGGCGGTCATTCTTCGAAGGCGCAAGATGCATCCGCGCGAGACAGCCGACGACTTCGAGATGGCTGAGCTCTTCGGTGCCGATATCCATCAGGAGATCCTTGCGGTCGGGGTCCTCGCAATTCAAACCTTGAATCGAATATTGCATCGCTGCCGCGAGTTCCCCGTTGGCGCCGCCGAACTGCTCCAGCAGCATATTGCCGAAGCGGGGATCGGGTTCGTCGACACGCACGGTGAACATCAGTTTCTTGACGTGGTGATACATGGGAAGGCTCGCGCTCTGAGGGAAACTATGCGCGTCAACCGACCCTCGGAATGTTCGTTCCTAGCTCTCGCCGAGATTCAGATCCGGTGCTGCGCGAAGGAGTGAAGCGGAGCGCATATGCACGTTCGTTGGTGCCGGCGAGATCTCTATGATCCCGCTGCTGCGCGGCCCTATGCTGCCCGCGCGATCAGTCCGTCAATCATCGCGCGCACGAGGCCAGCGATTTCCTTGCGCAGCGCCGGCAGTGGCACGGCGACCAGCTTCTGCTCCAACCCCAGCGCCACCATGCCATGGACCGCCGAGAACAGGCTGCGTGCGGTGATGCCGAGCTCCTCCGGGCCGCGCTTTGGAAACAGCGCGGCCAGCGGCTGGTAGATGTGGCGGAACAGCCGCATCTGGTCGTCGACGGACCAGTCGGGGACGACCTTGTCGGCCTCCATGCGGTGCTCGAACAGCGCGCGCCAGAGCTGGAGATTTTCCGCCGCGAAATCGCAATAAGCGATGGCGATGCGGACCAGGGTCTCCTGCGGCGAGGGGGCGCCCGCGCCTTCCGCCACGCTCAGCGCCTCGTCGAGCCGGAGCAACGTGCGCGACCCCACACGCAGGATCAGCTCATCCATATCGGCCACGAGATTATAGACCGCACCATTGGCGCAGCCGATCTCGCGGGCGAGATCTCGGGTCTTCAACCCCGGCAATCCACGGTCCGCGATCATCCGTTCCGCCGCCAGGATCAGGTCGACCCGCAGTTTCTCTCGACGTTCCAAGGCTTTAGACATGCATTGGTCAAATTCTTGAGCGTTGCTCAAAATTCTCTTGAACAATGTTCAAGGTTGTTGCTACAAAGTATCTGTGAGCAACGCTCATAACAGGGAGCAACAGATGTTCAAGACCGTCGTGACACTTTTCCGCGGCAGCGTGGCCGCCGCGGGCGAAGAGCTGGAGGACCGCACGGCCCTCCTCATTCTCGACCAGCAGATGCGCGATGCGGCCGCGGCCGTCGAGCGCAGCAAGCGGACGCTGGCGCTGGCGATCGCGCAGGATCAACAGGAAGGCCGCAAGCTCGAGGCGACGATCGCCCGCATTGCCGATCTCGAGACGCGCGCGGTTGCGGCGCTCGACGGCGGCCGCGAGGATCTCGCCAGGGACGCTGCCGAAGCCATCGCAGGCCTGGAGGCCGACCGCGATGCGGCAATGACGGCCCGCGCCTTGTTCGCGACCGAGATCGCCCGGTTGAAGCGGCACGTCGCGACCGCGCAGGCCCGCATCACCGAGCTCGATCGCGGCCGCCGCGTCGCCCGAGCCTCGGAGGCGGTACGCTCGCTTCGGCGCAGCGGCATCGAGGCGGCACGCCCTTACGAATCCACGCTGCCGGAGGCGGAGAGCACCCTGCGGCGCCTGCGCGAACGGCAGATGGAAACCCAGGCCGCCGATGATGCGCTGGTCGAGCTCGACGCGGCCACCGGTCCGCTCGCCACCGCCGAGAGATTAGCCGAGCAGGGTTTTGGCCCACGGTTGAAGACGACTGCGGACGACGTGCTGGTCCGGTTGAAGTCCAAGCGCGCGCCGACTGCCTGATCCCCAATCCCATCATCATTCGAACCAACAGGAGACCGTCATGAACCAGAACGGCCAACCCCATAGCAGCGCCTGGGTGACCTTCACTTACGCGTCCTTCGCAGCCTCCGCGTTCCTCGTCGCCATCGGCATCTTCTTCCTGCCGATCGACCTCTGGATGAAGGGCTATCTCACCATGGGCATCGTCATGCTGATCCAGACCTGCATCACCCTGACCAAGACCGTGCGCGACAATCACGAGAGCAGCCGGCTGGTGAACCGCATCGAGGATGCCAAGGCCGAGCGTTTGCTGATGGAGGTTTCCAAGGCGGCTTGAAAAATGTGCCTTGCGCCAATCGGACGACGAGCAGGAGAGCCGCGGAGCGACGCGCCGCGGCTCTCGCGTCCAGGGCCACCCGGAATGACGTCTTGATCGTGCCTCGCGGTCCGCATCTCGCATTGTACTTCGAACGCAGGTGCGATATGGCTCTCGCGCTTTCCAGAGGCGGAGACGAGCTTTGTCGAAACAATCGCTGCGTGAGGAGGCCGAGCGCCTGATCCGCGAATCGATGGAAAAGAAGACCATCGTCGTCAAGCAGGGCGCGACCCGCATCGAGGCCGTCTGCGGCAAGTGCGGCGCGCCGAACCGGGTCCAGGCGGAGAAAGGCCAGACCCGGGTCAAGTTCGCTTGCAAGAATTGCGGGCACCAGCAAGAGACGCTGTAGGGCAGTTGCACGAACTTGCCGCGCCGCGAACACTCCAACCCCTCATCCAGAGGAGCCCGCTGAAGCGGCGTCTCGAAGGATCGAGGCCGGGCTGCTGCAGCCGGGCCTGCATGGTTCTCGCGGCGATGCGCAGCATGGTCCGCCTCGCGCGCAAGGGCGCGCTCCTCACCATGAGGGTCTGACAGTTACTTCCCGTCCACGAACCTCGTGAACGCATCCGCGTAATCCGGGTGCCAGCGCGACAGCGGCGGCCGGTTCTCGACGATGTCGCCGGCGGCCCATTGCATGCGCTTCTCGTCGAGCGCGCGCGGCACGTCGTTGTCCGGGCACAGGATGTAGAAATCGCCCACCTCCAGCCGCGCCAGCATGAAATCGACCGTCTGCTCCGGCGTCCAGGCGCCGGCCGGCTTCTCGGTGCGTCCTTTCGCGGTGAGGCCCGTGAAGACGAAGCCGGGGATCAGCAAATGTGCCGTGACGCGACAGTCTCTCGTGTTGCGCAGTTCGTGCTGGAGCGCTTCGGTAAATGCCTTCACGCCGGCCTTGGAGACATTGTAGGCGGGATCGCCCGGCGGCGTGGTGATGCCCTGCTTCGAGCCCGTGTTGATGATGAGGCCGCACCTGCCGCGTGCGATCATGTTGGGCGCGAAGATGCGGGAGCCGTTGATGATGCCCCACATGTTGACGGCGATGACGCGCTGCCAATTGTCGGGTTCGCCGAACAGCGTGCTGCCCGGCTGGATGCCGGCATTGTTCATGAGCAGGTCCGTTCCGCCGAACTGCGCGGCCACGGCGCGTTCCAGTTCCCTCACGCTCTCCGCGCTGCTGACATCGACGGCGAAGGTCATCACGTTTGTGGCAGACGTGACGGATGAGAGTCTTGTTGCGGCGTCCGCCAGACGTTCGCGGTCCACGTCCGCGATACACACCTTCATGCCCGCGCGCGCGAAGGCCGCGGCGGCGGCAAATCCGATTCCGGATGCGCCACCTGTAATCACGGCGACATTGTCTTTGATGATGGCGGGATGGGGCATGGATCATCTCCGGGGAGGACTCTTCATCGAGCTATAACATGGCAGCAGTCCGACCCTGCACAAGTTGGCATGGGAGGTCTTCGTTCAGCGCTGCCTTTACGCCTTTCCGGCACGGCTGTATCCTCCACTCCAACGATCCCGCCCAGATCGAACCAATCAATTACCTGACAGGGAGTGCAGCCATGGCTGTGTCGCAGGCTATTCCGATCACGCGCCATCCGTTCGCGAATGGGTCCTACAAGCAGATGCTGATCGACGGGAAGTGGGTTGATGCAGCCTCAGGCAAGCGCTTCGAGACTCATAATCCTGCCACCGGCGAATTGCTCGCAACCGTCGCCGAGGGCGACAAGGAAGACATCGATCGTGCGGTTGCCGCCGCCCGCCGCGCCTTCGAGGGGCCCTGGAGCAAGGTGAAACCGTTCGAGCGGCAGAATCTGCTGCTCAAGCTTGCCGACCTCGTCGAGAAGAATTTCGACGAATTGTCGCAGCTTGATACCCTCGATATGGGTGCGCCTCTCAGCCGCACCCGCGCCTATCGCCTGCGCGCCGTCGGCATGCTGCGTTATTACGCCGGTCAGACCACGGCGATCCACGGCGAGACCATCGAGAACTCGCTGCCCGGCGAGATCTTCTCCTACACGCTGAAGGAGCCGATCGGCGTCGTCGGCGCCATCATTCCCTGGAACGGCCCGCTCACCGCGACGATCTGGAAGATCGGCCCGGCGATCGCGACCGGCTGCACCGTGGTGCTCAAGCCCGCCGAAGAGGCGCCGCTGACCTCGCTGCGCATCGCCGAGTTGGCGATGGAGGCGGGCATTCCGCCCGGCGTCATCAACGTCGTGCCCGGCTACGGCGAGACCGCCGGCGCCGCGCTCGCCTCGCATCATGACGTCGACAAGGTCGCCTTCACCGGCTCGCACGTCACGGGTCAGTCGATCATCCGCGCCTCCGCCGGTAACTTGAAGCGTGTTTCGCTCGAGCTCGGCGGCAAGTCGCCGGACATCGTGTTCGCTGACGCCGATCTCGACGCCGCCGTGCCGGGCGCGGCGATGGCGGTGTTCGCAAATTCGGGCCAGATCTGCAGCGCCGGCACGCGCCTGTTCGTCGAGCAGTCGATCTACGAGGAGTTCGTCGGCCGCGTCGCCGAGTTCGGCAAGAAGCTGCAGGTCGGCAACGGCCTCGATCCCAATGTGCAGATCGGCCCGCTGGTGTCAGAGCAGCAGCTCGAGCGCGTCACCGGCTATCTCGATATCGGCCAGAAGGAAGGCGCGAGGGCGCTCGCCGGCGGCGGCCGCGTCACCGAGGGCGCGCTGTCGAAGGGCTTCTTCGTCTCGCCGACCGTGTTCGCGGGCGTTCAGGACAACATGCGCATCGCGCAGGAGGAGATTTTTGGCCCCGTCATCTCCGCGATCGCATTCAAGGACATGGACGAGCTGGTCAAGCGCGCCAACAACACCACCTTCGGCCTCGGCTCGGGCCTGTGGACGCGCGACGTCAGCAAGGCGCATGCGGTTGCAAAGTCGCTGCGCGCCGGCTCGGTGTGGGTGAACTGCTACCAGGCGATGGACCCGGCCGTGCCCTTCGGCGGCTACAAGATGAGCGGCTATGGCCGCGAGTCCGGCAAGCAGCATGTCGAGGAATATCTCAACGTGAAGTCCGTCTGGATCAAGACGGCCTAGCACTTGTTCTCTCCCGCCTTCCGCGGGAGGGAATATCTGCTTTTATGGGGGCGGCGCCTTTTCCGGGTGCCGCCCCTCGCGATATGATCCGCATCCTTCCAAAGAAACTCGGGGTCAGCATGAAATTCGAGGCGTTGTTTAGACCGTTGCAGGTCGGTCCGTACAAGCTTGCGCATCGCGTCGCGATGGCACCGCTGACACGCATGCGGGCCGAGCGCGAGAGCTTTTCACCGCGCCCGCTCAACGCCGAATATTACGGCCAGCGTGCGACGCCGGGCGGCCTGCTCATCGCCGAGGCCTCGCCGGTGCTCTCGCACGGCCGCGGCAATCCGGCGACGCCCGGCATCTATTCGGAGGCGCAGATCGCCGGCTGGCGCAAGGTGGTCGATGCCGTGCACGCCAAGGGCGGCATCATCTTCCTCCAGCTCTGGCATGTCGGCCGCGTCTCGCATTCCTCCTTCCACGGCGGCGAGCTGCCGGTTTCGGCCTCGGCGATCCCGATCAAGGCGGAAGGCATGAAGGCGATGACGGCCGACGGCAAGATCTCGGACTATGAGACGCCGCGCGCGCTGGAGACCGGGGAAGTCAAGGGTATCGTCGAGGCCTTCAGGCAAGGCGCGAAGAATGCGCTCGCGGCCGGTTTCGACGGTGTCGAGATCCACGGTGCCAACGGCTATCTGCTCGAGCAATTCCTGCAATCACGCAGCAACCAGCGCACCGATCAATATGGTGGATCGATCGAGAACCGCGCCCGGCTGCTGCTCGAGGTGACGCAGGCCGCGATCGACGTTTGGGGTGCGAACCGCGTCGCCGTGCGGCTGTCGCCGCATGGCATCGCCAACGATTCCGGCGAGCCCGATCCGATGCCGCTCTATACCCACGTGGTGAAGGCGCTCGACAAGCTCGGCCTCGCCTATCTGCACTTCATCGAGCCGCGATCGAGCGGCTCGGGTCGCGCCGAGGTCAACTGGCAGAATGTGCCGTCGGCGATGCTGCTGTTCCGTCCGCTCTACAGCGGCGTGCTGATGACCGCCGGAGGCTTCACCGGCGAGACCGCGAATGCGGCGATCGCCGACGGCCATGCCGACATCATCGCCTTCGGCCGCATCTTCATCTCCAATCCCGATCTGCCGCGCCGCCTGCAGCACGACTACCCGATCACGCCGTACAACCGCGCGACGTTCTATGGCGGCGAGGAGAAGGGGTACACGGATTATCCTGTTTATGACGAGCTGACGCCGGCGTAGTTCGGCTGTCATTCCGGGGCGATGCGTAGCATCGAACCCGGAATCCATCTCTCCGTCTGAACAAGCCGCCTGATGGATTCCGGGCTCGCGACTTTGTCGCGCCCCGGAATGACGATCGTATTGTCTGCAATGACAACGGAAAGACGTTCATGGCCAAAGCCGCAGCCGCCGCAGGGATCGCCACCGGCCAATGCCTCTGCGGCAAGGTCACCTTCGAGATCGATGTCCCCGCACGCTGGGCCTGGCACGATCACTCCGCCGCCAGCCGCCGCGCCCATGGCGCGGCCTATGCGACCTATGTCGGAAGCTGGAAGAAGCGGTTTCGCATCACATCCGGCAAGACCGCTCTCACCCGCTACGAGGACAAGTCCACCAAAGCCACGCGCAGCTTCTGCTCGCAGTGCGGCACGCCGATTGCCTATGAACGACCGCGCGGTCCGCACATGGTCAACATCCCGCGTGCGCTCTTCAGGGAGCGCACCGGCCGCCAGCCGCTCTATCACATCGCGATCGAGGAGCTGCAGGAATGGGCCTATACCGGCGAGCCGCTGGTGCCGCTGAAGGGCTTTCCGGGCGTGGTCTGGCAGCGCTCGAAAAAGAAGAAGCGCGCGGGCGGCGAGGACCCGTTCGAGCTGGGCCGGGAGGAAATTTAGCTCCACTCTCATGCCCCGGACGCGGTGCGGCACGAAGTGCCGCGCCGCCGAGCCGGGGCCCATGCAGCGGAGAATGCGGTGAGCAACTGGGTCCCGGCTCTGCGCCGCAACGCTTCGCGCTGCGTCGCGTCCGGGACACGAGAGCGGGGCTTCCATGCAACGCAGCCATGAGCACGCTTCCTTGCGCGCCTCCCGCGACTTCGGCCATCATGCCGCCGTCCTTGCGGCAACGTCCGCTCCTGGAGGAAACATGAAGAACAAGATCACCGGCCGCTCCGCCTTTCTCGCGCTGCTCAAGGACGAGGGCATCACGCATCTGTTCGGCAATCCCGGCACCACCGAGCTGCCGATCATGCATGCGCTGAAGGACCATCCCGATCTCACCTATGTGATGGCGATGCAGGAGAGCCTGGTGGTGGCGATCGCCGATGGCTATAGCCGCGCCTCCGGAAAACTCGTCGCCTGCAATGTTCATGTCGCGCCCGGCCTCGGCAACGCGATGGGCTCGCTCTACAACGCCCAGTTCACGGGCACGCCGATGATCCTCACGGCCGGCCAGCAGGAGCAGGGGCACGGCCTGATGGAGCCGGTGCTGTATGGGCCGCTGGTGCGGATGGCCGAACCGCTGGTGAAATGGGCGGTGGAGGTGACGCGGCTGGAGGATTTGCCGCGCATCGTGCGCCGTGCCGCCAAGATTGCAACGACGCCGCCGACCGGTCCGGTGTTCATCTCACTGCCCGGCGACATCCTGAACAGCGAAGCGGGGATCGATCTCGGTCGCTCCACCCGCATCGACGCGCGGACAAGGCCGTCGGACGAAGCGCTCACGGCCTTTGCCGCGCGGCTGCTGAGGGCGGAGCGCCCCGTCATCGTCACCATGGACGAGGTGGTCAAGAGCGATGCGCTGAAGGAGGCTGCCCAACTTGCCGAGCTGCTCGGCGCGGCGGCTTACCAGTCCTCGACGCCCTATGGCTCGCACTTCCTGTCGGAGAGCCCGAGCTTTGTCGGCACGCTGGCACGCGTGCAGAAGGTCGCGCGCGATACGCTCGCGCCGTACGATCTCCTGATTGCGCTCGGCGGCGATCCCTTGCGGATGTCTGTCTATAGCGAGGTCGATGCGCTGCCTGATGGTCTCGGCATCGTCCAGATCGGCCTCGTCGATTGGGAGATCGCCAAGAATTACGGCGCCGAAATCGCGCTCAAGGCGGATCTGAAGGAAACGCTGCGCGCGCTGATCCCGGTGCTGAAGGAGATGGGTGGCGCGACACTTGCGAGCCGCGCCAAGCAGCGCCTCGCCGAGATCGCGCCGAAGAACTGGACCGCGCGGCGTGCCGCGCTGGTCGAGCAGATCGGCAAGAGCGCCGGCCGCGCGCCCATCGATCCGGATTTTCTGGTGCTGCAGATGGTCGAGGCCATGCCGGATAACGCCATTCTCGTTGACGAGGGCCTCACCTCCAGCCGCCAGGTGACGGCGCTGCGACCGCATCGCGATCGCTACGGCTATCACGGCCTTGCCTCAGGCGGCATCGGCTGGGGCCTGCCGGCCTCGGTCGGCGCCAGCATCGCCAATCCGGATCGCCCCGTCGTGTGCTTCTCGGGCGACGGCAGTGCGATGTATTCGATTCAGTCGCTATGGACCGCGGCGCATCACAAGCTGCCGCTCAACGTCGTCATCGCCAACAATGGCGGCTACCGTATCATCAAGCAGCGCCTGCTCGCTTTCCATGACGACGACAATTATGTCGGCATGGATTTCGTCGATCCGCCCGTCGATTTCGCCGGCGTCGCCAAGGCGCTCGGCTGCGAGGCGATCAAGGTCAGCGATCCCAGAGAGCTGAAGGCGACACTGGCGTCGGCGTTCAATCGGCCGGGGACGAAGTTGATCGAGGTGATGGTCGACGGGAAGGTGTAGATCCGCTGTCGTCCCGGCGAACGCCGGGACCCATACCGCGTGATCTATCGATCGCGGCTGCTCCCAATCCCGAACGACCAATCTTCGCCAAAACTACTCCCTGGGGTTATGGGTCCCGGCGTTCGCCGGGACGACACGGCGTGTGTGGTGCTACCCCTTCCTCCCCACCCGATATCCCGCCGCCGGATGCGGCGCATCCAGCCTTGCGCGGCCGTTGCCGAACAGTTTTTCCCGCAGCGTGCCCTTTGCGTATTCCGACTTGTACCGTCCGCGCCGCGTCAGCTCCGGCACCAGCATGTCGGCAATGTCCTCGAAGTCGCCGGGCGAGACCGCAAACGCGACGTTGAGGCCGTCGACGTCGGTCTTCTCGAACCAATCCTCGATCTTGTCCGCGACCATCTCCGGCGTGCCGACCACGACAGGGCCGGCGCCGCCGATGCCGACATGCTCGATGACGTCGCGCACGGTCCAGACGCGGTCCGGGTCGCCCCGGGTGACGTTGTCGAGCGCGCTGCGACCGGCGTCGTTCTGGACGTGACGCACTTGCTGGTCGAGCTCGTAGCCGGAGAAGTCGATGCCGGTCCATCCCGACATCAACGCCAGCGCGCCTTCCGGATTGATATGCGACCGGTAGTCGGCATATTTCGCCGCAGCTTCCGCTTCCGTGTTGCCGAGGATGATCGTCATCATGTTGAACATCAGGATCTCAGCCGGATTGCGGCCGACCGCGGCGGCCTCCTGGCGGATCGCCGACACGCGCGGCCCGATGATCTTGGCCGACGGTCCCGACATGAACACGCATTCGGCGTGACGTGCCGCGAATTGCCGGCCGCGCGGCGAGGTGCCGGCCTGGTAGAGCACGGGCGTGCGCTGGGGCGACGGCTCGCTGAGGTGAATGGTGTTGTTGATGCGATAGTTTGCGCCCTCATGGTTGACGCGATGGACTTTGGCGGGATCGGTGAAGATGCCGCGCTTGCGGTCGCGCAGCACGGCGTCGTCTTCCCAGCTCCCTTCCCACAATTTGTAGACCACCTCCATGTATTCGTCTGCGATGTCGTAGCGGTCGTCATGCCCGGTCTGCTTGTCCTTGCCGGCGCCACGCGCGGCACTGTCGAGATAGCCGGTGACGACGTTCCAGCCGATCCGCCCTTCAGTGAGATGATCGAGCGTCGACATCCGCCGCGCGAACGGGTAGGGCGGCTCGAACGACAGATTGCTGGTGACGCCGAAGCCGAGATTTTGCGTTACCGCGGCCATCGCCGAGAGCAGCAGCAGCGGCTCGTTCGACGGCGTCTGCGCAGCGTTGCGCAAGGCCGCGTCAGGGCTGTTGCCGTAGACGTCGTAGACGCCGAGCACGTCGGCGAGGAACAATCCGTCGAAACGGCCACGCTCCAGCGTCCTGGCAAGATCGATCCAGTAGGGCAGGCGGTTATACTCGGCGGTGCGGTCGCGCGGATGGGTCCACAGGCCCGGCGACTGGTGCGCGACGCAATTCATCGCAAAGGCATTGAGCCTGATCTGCTTGGCCATGATCGTTCCCCGGCGCTCTATACTGAGCGCTCTTCGAATGGTAGATGTGCGCCCGAACTTGGCGAAGTTCTTGCATATAACCTGCGCTTGGCAAGGCCAGAATCAGCGGGCTGCCGCCTTTGGCAAGCCAATCTCAAGAGAGCAAGAACGAAATCCCAAGAGAACTACAAGAGAAGTACAAGAGCTATCCAAGTCCCTGCCACTTTCGAAGGCCACCCTGTCTCGGGTAGGGTCCTTCGCCTCGAAGTCCGAAAAGAAAATCATGACCAGAGCCGACGCCATCGCCCGCGCCCGTGAGGATTTCAAATCCGGTGCGTTCCTCGCTGAACTCGACCGCCGCGTCGCCTTCAAGACCGAAAGCCAAAATCCCGCGCGCGGCCCCGAGCTGCGGGCCTATCTGGAACAGGAGATGGTGCCGGCCTTCGCGGCGCTCGATTTCACCAGCCGCATCGTCGAGTCCCCCAGTGGCAAGTCGCCGTTCCTGTTCGCCGAGCATCACGAAAGCGCCTCCGCGCCGACCGTGCTGATCTACGGCCATGGCGACGTCGTCGACGGCATGGAGGGCGAGTGGCGCGAGGGCCGCGATCCCTGGCGCACGACGGTTGCGGGCACGCGGCTCTATGGCCGCGGCACCGCTGACAACAAGGGCCAGCACAGCATCAACATGGCGGCACTCCGCGCGGTGTGCGACGCCCGTGGCGGCAAGCTCGGCTTCAACGCCAAGTTCATCGTCGAGATGGGCGAGGAGATCGGCTCGCCCGATCTTGGCAAGGTCTGCGACCTCAATCGCGACGCGCTCAGGGCCGACCTGTTCATGGCCTCCGACGGGCCCCGTTTGTCCGCCGACCGCCCGACCCTGTTCCTGGGATGCCGCGGCGGCATCCGCATTCATCTGGATGTGAACCTGCGCGATGGCGGCCACCATTCCGGCAATTGGGGCGGCGTGCTCGCCAACCCCGCGACCATCCTGGTCAACGCGATCTCGACGCTGGTCGACGGCCATGGCCGCCTGCAACTCGACGCGCTGAAGCCGCCGCGCCTCAGCAACCAGATCCGCAGCTATCTCGCCGACGTGCAGGTGGTACCGACCGAGGACGAGCCGGCGCTTGCCGAGAACTGGGGCGAGGAGGGGCTGTCGGCCGCCGAGCGGCTTTACGCCTGGAACACGCTGGAAGTGCTGGCGATGTCATCGGGCAATATCGAGAAGCCGGCCAACGCCATTCCGGGCCATGCCAACGCCGTGCTGCAACTGCGTTTCGTGGTCGGCACCGAGGTCGGCGGCCTGATCGAGGCGGTCCGCGCGCATCTTGTCCAGAAGGGCTTTCCGATGGTCGAGGTGCGGGCGGCGCAGAGCTTTGCTGCATCGCGGACCGATTTCGACAGCCCATGGATCAAATGGGCGGCGGATTCGGTGAAAGAGACCACGGGGAAACCGCCGGCGGTGCTGCCGAACTTCGGCGGCTCGCTGCCCAACGACGTATTCTCCGAGATCCTGGGTCTGCCGACGATCTGGGTCCCGCACTCCTATCCCGGCTGCTCCCAGCATGCGCCCAATGAGCACATCCTGCTGCCATTGACGGAAGAAGCCTTGACGGTGATGGCCGGCCTGTTCTGGGATCTCGGGGAATTGCCCAAGCCGCTGACCTGAGCCCATTAACCTCTGCCGCAAGCCAGCCGAAAGTCACATTCTAATCCGGCCCAATCTGTGCTTGCATCCGGGCCGCATCATCCTGAAAGGGGACCAAAAAAGTGAAACATTTCCGTAGCATTGGGCTCGCGCTCGCCGCGACCTTCGCCGTCAGCCAGGCCGGGGCCCAGGAGCTGACAGGCACGCTGAAGAACATCAAGGACACCGGCGCCATCACGCTGGGCTTCCGCGACTCCTCGATCCCCTTCTCCTATCTCGACGACAACCAGAAGCCCGTCGGATTCGCGATGGACATCTGCTACAAGATCGTCGACGCCGTGAAGAAGGAGCTCAAGCTCGACAAGCTCGAGGTCAAGCTCAATCCGGTGACGTCGGCGACCCGTATCCCGCTGATGGCCAACGGCACCATCGACCTCGAATGCGGCTCGACCACCAACAATGCCGAGCGCCAGAAGCAGGTCGCCTTCACCAACACCCACTTCCTGACCGCCAGCCGCTACGTCTTCAAGAAGTCGAGCGGCCTGAAGTCGATCGACGACCTCAAGGGCAAGACGGTGGTCTCGACCGCGGGAACCACCAACATCAAGCAGCTCACCGAGGCCAACGTCGCGAAAAGCCTCGGCGCAAACATCATCCCCGCCAAGGACCACGCCGAAGCCTTCCTGATGGTCGAGACCGACCGCGCGGTCGCCTTCGTCATGGACGACATCCTGCTCGCGAGCCTCGTCGCCGGCTCGAAGTCGCCGGATGACTACGCCGTCTCCAAGGACGCGTTCTCCAAGCCCGAGCCCTACGGCATCATGCTGCGCAAGGACGACGCCGCCTTCAAGAAGGTGGTCGATGCGGCGACCGCTGCGCTCTATACGTCCGGCGAGGCCCAGAAGATCTACGACAAATGGTTCACGGCCAAGATCCCGCCGAAGGGCCTCAACCTCAATACGCCGATCTCGGCCGAGCTGAAGAACGAGTTCGCGAAGCCTTCGGACTCGCCGAACCCGGACGACTATAAGTAAGATAACCTCGATATTTCGATCGGGATCATGTCCGGCCACTCTTGACACAGGGGTGGCCGGACATTTGCATAGGCGGCCAGGATATCGCTGACTGGCGCGTTCGCGCGGGGGACACGTGAACTATAACTGGAACTGGGGAATCTTTTTCCAGCCGAACCCGATGGGGACGGGCACCTATCTCGACATGCTGCTGTCGGGCCTGGTGCTGACCCTGAAGACCGCGGCGTTGGCCTGGGTCATCGCGCTGATCACCGGCTCGCTCGTCGGCGTCATGCGCACGCTGCCGTCGAAGGGTGCGAACTGGTTCGGCTTCGCTTATGTCGAATTCTTCCGCAACATGCCGCTGCTGGTGCAGCTGTTCCTGTGGTTCTTCGTGCTGCCGGAACTGCTGCCGAAAGGCGCCGGCACCTGGCTGAAGCAGCTGCCGAACGCGCCGTTCTGGACGGCGGCGATCGGCGTTGGTTTCTTCATGTCGGCGCGCGTCGCCGTGCAATTGCAGGCCGGCATCGGCTCACTGCCGCGCGGGCAGAAGATGGCGGCGACCGCGCTGGGTCTGACCACCGCGCAGGGTTATCGCTATGTGCTGCTGCCGATGGCGTTCCGTATCATCCTGCCGCCGCTGACGTCGGAGTTCCTCAACACCATCAAGAACACGGCGGTCGCTATCACCATCGGCCTGCTCGAGTTGACTGGACAGGCGCGCTCGATGCAGGAGTTCTCGTTCCAGGTGTTCGAGGCCTTCACCGCCGCGACGCTTCTCTACCTCCTCGTCAACGCCGTCGTCGTGACCGCGATGCGCTTCCTCGAGCGCTGGGTCGCGATCCCCGGCTACATCACGGGGAAATAGCGCCATGTTCGGCAATCTCGATTTCGACGTCATCCGCCGCGCGCTGCCCTATTTGTTCTACGAGGGCATGACGTTCACCCTGACGCTGACGGGGCTCGCAGCTCTCGGCGGCCTGGTCTTCGGCACGGCGCTCGCGCTGATGCGGTTGTCCGGCTTCAAGATCCTCGGCCGCATCGCCGGCGTCTATGTCGACTTCATGCGCTCGCTGCCGCTGGTGCTGGTCATCTTCTGGTTCTACTTCCTGGTGCCCTATATCGGGCAATGGCTGACCGGCGCCTCGCGCCCCATCAGCGTCGGCGCGTTCGCATCCTCGCTCATCACCTTCATCATGTTCGAGGCGGCGTACTTCTCCGAGATCATGCGCGCCGGCATCCAGTCGATCTCGCGCGGCCAGCCGGCCGCGGCCAGCGCGCTGGGGCTGACCTACGCCCAGACCATGCGCTACGTCGTGTTGCCGCAAGCCTTCCGCAACATGCTGCCGGTCCTGATCACGCAGACCATCGTGCTGTTCCAGGACACCTCGCTGGTCTACGTCCTCTCGATCACGGACTTCCTGGGAGCGGCGAGCAAGGTCGCGCAGCGCGACGGGCGCCTCGTCGAAATGTACCTGTTCGCAGCTGTCGTCTACTTCACCATTTCCTGTATCGCGTCCTTCGGCGTCCGTCGCCTCCAGGCGCGCATCGCCATCATTCGATAGAGCGTGTCGGTCATGATCGAAATCAGCCACGTCAACAAATGGTACACTCCGAGCTTCCAGGTGCTGACCGATTGCACCACCAGCGTCACCAAGGGCGAGGTGGTCGTGGTCTGCGGTCCCTCGGGCTCGGGCAAGTCGACGCTGATCAAATGCGTCAATGCGCTGGAGCCGTTCCAGAGCGGCGACATCAGCGTCGACGGCACCAAGGTCAACGATCCCAAGACCAATCTGCCCAAGCTGCGCTCGCGCGTCGGCATGGTGTTCCAGCACTTCGAGCTGTTCCCGCATCTCAAGATCATCGACAATCTCTGCCTCGCGCAGCAGAAGGTGCTGGGCAGGTCGTCTGACAAGGCGGTGACGAAGGGCATGATGCTGCTGGATCGCGTCGGCCTGAAGGAACAGGCGCAGAAATTTCCCGCGCAGCTTTCCGGCGGCCAGCAGCAGCGCGTGGCGATCGCGCGCGCGCTCGCCATGGACCCGATCGTGATGCTGTTCGACGAGCCGACCTCGGCACTCGATCCCGAAATGGTCAGTGAAGTGCTCGACGTCATGGTCGATCTCGCCCATGAGGGCATGACCATGATGGTCGTCACCCACGAGATGGGGTTTGCCCGCAAGGTGGCGAATCGCGTGATCTTCATGGACCGCGGCGAGATCGTCGAGGACGCGGCGAAGGACGATTTCTTCGGCCAGCCGCGCAGCGACCGCGCGCAGAAGTTCTTGTCGAAGATTCTTTCCCACTAACCGGTCGTCATCCCGGGGCGCGCGTAGCGCGAGCCCGGGATCCATACTCCCGATGGTGGTTATGGATTCCGGGCTCATTCGCTTTGCGAATGCCCCGGAATGACGAAACGAGGGATGATTGCGCCCCTCAATCGGCGTATAACGCCCCAACTTCCCCCTTCTCCCCAGGAGACCTGCCTTGGACCCGATCGCCTACGTCAACGGCTCATTCGTCCCGCTCTCGGACGCCAAGATCTCGGTCCTCGATCGCGGTTTTCTGTTTGCCGACGGCATCTATGAGGTCTCGGCCGTGCTCGACGGCAAGCTGGTCGACAACGCCTCGCATCTGGCGCGGCTGGAGCGCTCGGTCGGCGAGATCAGCTTGAGGCTGCCGGAGACGCTCGAACGCATCACCGAGCTGCAGAAGGAACTGATCGCGCGCAACAAGGTCACAAGCGGCCTCGTCTATCTCCAGGTGACGCGCGGCGCCGACAAGGGCCGCGACTTCGCCTTCCCCAAGGGCGACGTCAAGTCGAGCCTGGTGATGTTCACCTCGGAAAAGGACATCATCAACGCCGCCTCCGCAAAGACCGGCATCAATGTCATCACGGTGCCGGATATCCGCTGGGAGCGGCGCGACATCAAGAGCGTGGCCCTGCTGGCGCAGGTCTTGGCAAAGCAGGCGGCAGCCGAAGCCGGCGCCGGCGAAGCCTGGATGCTGGAAGACGGATACGTCACCGAGGGCGGTTCATCCTCGGCGTTCATCCTGACCAAGGACGACGTCATCGTGACCCGCAAGAACTCCAACGCGATCCTGCCGGGCTGCACCCGCAAGGCCGTGGTGGCGCTCGCCGAGGAACGTCAGCTTCGCGTCGAGGAGCGCTCGTTCACGGTGGCCGAGGCGCTGGCTGCAAAGGAAGCTTTTGCCACCTCGGCGTCACTGTTTGTCCAGCCCGTGGTTGCGATCGACGGCAAGAAGATCGGCGACGGTAAGCCCGGCCCGATGGCGACGAGATTGCGCGAAATCTACGTGGAGTTTGCCAAGGCGACGGCGGTCTGAGCCGCGTACCGCTGCCGTAGGGTGGGCAAAGGCGCACTTGCGCCGTGCCCACGTCTTCTCTCGCTCTAGCTGACAGAAGGTGGGCACGCTTCCGCCTTCGCTCTACGAGCTACGGCGGACAAGTCGCTTTGCCCACCCTACGAGACCTGCCTCGGGGCGCGCCCCTTCACGCCGCCGACGCCTTCACCTTCACCGGATGAACCGCGCGGAACGCGATCGCGATCCTGTTCCAGGCGTTGATGGCGCCGATCAGCATGGTCAGGTTCACCGTCTCTTCCTCGGAGAACTGCGCGCGGACCTGCCCGTAGACGTCATCAGGCGCATGTGTCTGCGCGATCAGCGTGACCGATTCCGTCCAGGCCAGCGCGGCGCGCTCGCGATCGGTGTAGAGCGGGGATTCGCGCCAGGCATCGAGCAGGTAGATGCGCTGCTCGGCCTCGCCGCGCTTGCGCGCGTCCTCGGTGTGCATGTTGATGCAAAAGGCGCAGCCGTTGATCTGTGACGCCCGGATCTTGACGAGCTCGATCAGCGATTTCTCGAGCCCCGTGGACTGGATCTGCGTCTCCAGCGCCATCAGCGCTTTGATCGTGTCCGGCGCGGCCTGATAGTAGTTCATGCGGGGTTTCATGGTCGTTCTCCTTGCTGCTGGGTTGAGTCAGTGGGCACCACCGGCTGAGGTCTGGCCGGGCTTCTTCAGGAACAGGACCGCGGCGAGCGCGACGATCAGCGCCATGCCGAGCAGATAAAACGTGTCGCTGAAGGCGAAGATATAGGCCTGCTTCTGCACGATATGGCCAATCGCGACATAGGCGCGATGCGCCGCATCCGCACGGTCGAGGATGCCATGATTGACGAAATATTGCGTGAGCTGTTCCAGCCGTGTGCGGGTGGCCTGCTCGAACACCGAGACCGACTGCATCAGCACGTTGGAGTGATACTGCTCGCGCTTGGTCAGCACGGTCTGGAGCAGTGCGATGCCGACGGCGCCGCCGAGATTGCGCATCATGTTGAACAGGCCCGAGGCCGAGCCCGCGTTCTCCGGCTCGATGCCTGATGTGGCGACCGCCGACAGCGGCGCCATCACCAGCGCCTGGCCGATGGCGCGGACGACGTTGGGCCACAGCAGCTGGTCGGCGGCGTAATCATTGGTCATATAGATGTTCATGAAGTTGGAGGCCGCGAACAGCACGAAGCCGACGCCGATGATGATCCGCGCATCGAATTTCTGCATCAGGCGCGGCACCAGCGGAATCAGCAGGAGTTGCGGCAATCCGGTCCATGCCAGCACCATGCCGATCTGCTCGGAATTGTAGCCCTGGATGCGCGACAGATATTGCGGCAGGATGAAGACCGAGCCGTACAGCGCGATGCCGAGCAGGAAATTCGCGAGCATGCCGAAGCCGAAATTGCGGCGGACGAGCAGGCGCAGGTTGAGGAGCGGCTTCTTCACCGTGAGCTCGATGATCAGGAAGGCGGTCAGCGCGACGGCCGCGATCACTGACAGCCTGACGATGAAGGGTGAGCCGAACCAGTCGTCCTTGTTGCCTTCCTCCAGCACGGTCTGGAGCGCCGATAGCCCGATCGCCATGGTGACGATGCCGGCCCAGTCGCCGTCGCGCAGCAGCGCCAGCTTCATCGGCTTGGGCTCGAGCGCGTACCAGAGCATGCCGACCATCACCGCGCCGGGGACGAGGTTGACGTAGAAGATGTACTCCCAGCCGAAATTCTCGGTGAGATAGCCGCCGATGGTCGGGCCGATCGCCGGCGCGAACGTCGCCGACAGCGCGAACAGCGCAAGGCCGACCGGCTGTTTTGCGCGCGGCAGCAGCGTGATGATCAGCGTGAACGCCATGGGAATCAGGACACCGCCGGTAAATCCCTGCACGGCGCGCAGCACGATCATCTGCGGCAAATCCTGCGCCAGTGCGCAAGCCGCCGAGAGAACCAGGAACAGGACCGCGTTGGTCAGAAGGTAAATCCGGATCGAGAACACCTGCGCCAGCCAGCCGGAGAGCGGGATCACCACGATTTCGGCGATCAGGTAGGAGGTCGAGATCCAGCCGCCGTCGTCGATGCCGGCGCCGATCGCGCCCTGGATGTCGGCGAGCGAGGCGTTGACGATCTGGATGTTCAGCACCGCCATGAAGGCGCCGAGCGTCGCGCCGATCACCGCGACCCAGGTTTTTGCGGATACGGCCGGCGTGGTCGGAGCTGCGGGGGCGGTGAGATTGGCGGCGGCGTCGACGGTCGGTTGCAGCGTGCTCATGGAAGCCTCGTCTCGGGTACGGAGACAGGATGCGTTCGGCGAATGGTTTCGATCATCGATGAAGTTGTGGAAGGATCGTCCGGCAGGATTTGATAATCCCGCCGACGCCTTCCGGCTTCAGCCGCCGTTCGGGCGGGACGTGTTGTCGGCGAGGCGCTTCGCCGTCTCGCGCTCGGCCAGCACCGCATGCTTGGTATCGACCGTCGGCACCGCCGACATGCCGGGGCGCAGCAGGCCGGTGAGGCTGTGGTCGTCGAGCACGATCTTCACCGGGACCCGCTGCACGATCTTGGTGAAATTGCCGGTGGCGTTGTCGGGCGGCAGCAGCGCGAATTCGAGCCCGCTTGCCGGCGACAGGCTGTCGACATGGCCGTGCAGGGTTCGATTGCGAAAACTGTCGACATGCAACTCGACCGGCTGACCCGGCCGCACATGCGTGAGCTGGGTCTCCTTGAAGTTGGCGACCACGTAGACCGCATCGAGCGGCACCACCGCCATCAATTGCGTGCCGGCTTGCACGTACTGACCGACGCGCAGCGAGCGGGCGCCGACGGTGCCCTCGACCGGCGCGGTGATCTCGGTATAGGACAGGTTCAAGGCCGCCTGCTGCGCGACAGCGCGGGCCCGTTCGAGCTGGGCCGCCGCCTGGGCGCGCTGGGTGGTGAGCACGTCGATCTTGCGCTGCGCGGCCAGCAGGCCGGATTTCGCGTGCTGCAATTGCGCGCTGCTCGCGCGTAGCGCCGCGTCGGTCTGCTGCGCGCGCTGGATCGTGCCGGAGCCGGTCTTCATGAGGTCGTCGTAACGGGCGCGCTCTTCCTGCGCGAATTTCAGGTTGGCGTCGGCAGCGGTGACATCCGCCGTGCTCTGCTCGATGATCGGCTGTTGCAGTTCGAGCTGGGCATCGATGTTGCGCACCAAGGCTTCGCCGGCGGCGACGTCGGCTTTGGCCTGGTCGAGCGCCGCCTTGAAGTCACGATCGTCGATCTTTGCCAGCGCCTGGCCGGCCTTCACCTTTTCGTTGTCACTGACCAGCACCTTGGCGATGTAGCCGGAGATTTTTGGCGCGATGATCGTGGAGTCGGCCTTCACATAGGCGTCGTCGGTTGTCTCGAGGTAGCGGCCGTTGGTCCGGTAATCGTGCCCGTAATAGACAGCGGTTGCCGTACCCGCGAGGAACGCCAGCGCCAGCGCCGCGCGCCGCACCCTGTTCCGGAGCGGGACAGTCGGCGGCGGCTTGGGGCTATCGGGGGTGATTTCAGTTGCCTGCTGAAAAATCTCGGCGCGGGGCATCTCGGACATGGAAGTCTCCTATCGGCGTGCCGAGACTATTGGTCTTTCTGGGTCGGGTGATAATCGGCGAAATGCTGGAAGGATTATCCATCGGGGCTGGATAATCCGGCTGGCTGTAATGTCTAGCGGGCCAGACCCGCGCCTGCCCCAGAGCGGTTGCCGCGCCCGTCGAGCGATTTGCGCTAACGTATGCGTCCTGCTGGACCCGAGCCTCCAAGCCGGACGAACTCCAAGTTTTTGATAGATAATCGGGGTGAATTCATTGCGATTATCCATCAAAGGCGGATAATCCGGTGCCATGGATCGATTGACCAGCCTCGAAGTCTTCAGCCGGGTGGTAGAGACCGGCGGCTTCTCTGCAGCCGCCCGCAAGCTCAACATGTCGACCACCATGGTGAGCAATCACGTTCAGGCGCTGGAAGATCGGCTCGGGGTGAGGCTGCTCCAGCGGACCACGCGCAAGGTCAACCTCACCGAAATCGGCAAGGCCTATTACGACCGTTGCGTCCAGATCCTCGCCGACATCGAACAGGCCGACGATATCGCCGGCGAATTGCAGTCGGTGCCCCGCGGCACGCTGCGCATCCACGTCGCCACGCATATGGTGCAGTTCGTAGCGCCTGTGGTGGCAAAGCTTCTGTCGACCTATTCGGAGCTCAAGATCGATCTGCGCATGGGCGAAGGTGACGTCGATCTCATCGAGGAAGGCTACGACGTCGCCTTGCGCATGACCTCGCCGCCGGATTCAAGCCTGATCGTCCGCAGCCTCGCCACCTGGCGTCACGTGCTGTGCTGCTCGCACGATTATCTCGAGAAGCACGGCCGGGTGCAGAAGCTCGACGAGCTCGCCGCGCATAATTGTGGCCGGCACCTGAACTATCCGTTTGGCGATGAATGGCGCTTCCTCGATCGCAAAGGCGCACCGGCCTCCGTACGCATCTCGGGCAGCTTCGTCACCAATAGCGGGGAAGCGCTGCGCAAGGTCGCACTGGAGGGGGCCGCAATCTGTCTGATGGCGGGATTTCTCATTCAGGACGACCTCGAAGCCGGTCGCCTCGTGCGCCTCTTGCCGGAATATCGGACGATCGAGCTGTCCATGAACGCGGTCTATCCGCATCGTCATCATCTGTCGGCGAAGGTCAGGACCTTCATCGACCTGCTCGCGCACCACAGCGCCGAGCAGCAAAAGCTGATCAATCCGTATTCATGAGCGACGTCGGCAGTGCCGTAGGGTGGGCAAAGGCGCAACGCGCCGTGCCCACCATCTCCATGAATTCGAAAAGAGGTGAGCACGCTTCGCTTTGTCCACCCTACGATTCCATCAGCGTGGCGGCGGCAATCGTCTGAACGCGTTGTCCAGAACCATGCCGATTGGGAGCAGCCGGCGTCAACCGGTGGCGTGCATCCTCGCCGGCGACGGTGTGTCGAGTTCGGTGAGCAGTCGCTCGACGTCGGCCTTCACCTTCCCGATCGCGGCGTCCTTGACCGGGCCGTAGCCGCGGATGTCCATCGGCGCTGTTGCGATTGCGACGAGACCTGGCAGATGCGCCGCATCGAGCCCGCCGAGCATCCGCTCGATCAAGCCTTCGTACCAGGCGATCAGTTCGCGCTCGGTGCGCCTTTCCCAGGTGTAGCCGAATGGATCGAACGGCGTGCCGCGTAGTCCCTTCAAGCGCGCGAGCATGGCGAGCGGCATCTGGATCCATTGACCGAAGGCGCGCTTGCGCGGACGCCCACGTGCGTCGCGCCGCGACGGCAGGAAGGGCGGGGCGAGGTGATATTGGACTCTGAAGCCATCGAATTCGCGCTTCAGCTCATCGAGGAATCCGCCCTGCATGTGCAGGCGCGCCACCTCATACTCGTCCTTGTAGGCCATCAGCTTGAACAGGGCCCGGGCGACGGCCTCGGTCAGGACCTCGCTGTTCAGGACAGCTTCGGCGCGGCGGACCCTTGCGACGGTCGCCCGGTAGCGCGCCGCATAGGCGTCGTCCTGATAGGCGGTGAGGAAATCGGCGCGACGCTCGATCATCTGGTCGAGCGTCTCGGCCCTGGGCGCATCGTCCACCCTCGGCAAAAAGTCCTGATCGGCTGCCGCAATCCGGCCCCAGGCAAAGGCCTGCTTGTTGCGTTCGACGGCGACGCCGTTGAGCTCGATTGCGCGCAGCAGCGCTTGCAGCGAAATCGGCACCAGTCCGCGCTGCCAGGCAAAGCCCAGCATGATGATGTTGGCATAGACGGCATCGCCAAGCAGCCGTTCCGCCAGTGCGTTGGCGTTGATGGTACTGAGATCGCTCTCGCCGATGACTCGGCCAATGGCACGCAGGCGCGCGGGGGAGGCGAGATCGGCGTCGCGAAAGCGGACCACGTCACCGGTCGGCATCTCCGCGGTGTTGACCGCGGCGCGCGTGCCGCGGTGGTAGGTGCCTGAGGCTTTTGGCGAGGAGCTCACCACGAGGTCGCAGCCGATCAGCGCATCGGCTGCGCCCTGGTCGATACGGACCTGATGCAGAGCCGCGGGGCTCGCGGCGAGGCGGATGTAGCTCAGCACGGGCCCGAACTTCTGCGCAAAGCCGGTGAAGTCCAGCACCGAGACGCCGCGGCGTTCGAGGTGCGCGGCCATGCCGATCAGCGCGCCGACAGTAATCACGCCGGTGCCGCCGACGCCGGTGATGAGCAGATCGTAGGGACGGTCGAGCGTTGCCGTCGCGGGCAACGGAAGTGTGGCGGCCCGACCAACCGCGTCGATCTGGCTCGCGCCCTTCTTCCGGCGCGTCGCGCCTTCGACGGTCACAAAACTCGGGCAGAAACCGTTGAGGCAGGAAAAATCCTTGTTGCAGGCCGACAGATTGATCTGGCGCTTGCGGCCGAACGGCGTCTCCTTCGGCTCGACGCTGAGGCAGTTGGATTCCACCGAGCAGTCGCCGCAGCCCTCGCAGACGAGATCGTTGATATAGGCGAAACGCTTGGGGTCGGCCATCTGCCCGCGCTTGCGCCGGCGTCGCTTCTCCGTGGCGCAGGTCTGCTGATAGATCAGGACCGAGACGCCGGAAATATTGCGCAGCTCGCGCTGCACGGCATGCATCTCCTCGCGCGGATGAAGGGTGACGCCGGCCGGCAGGTCGGCAGGCGAGAACTGTGCGGGATCATCCGACACCAGCGCAATGCGCGCCACACCTTCGGCGCGGACGCTGTGGGCAATGGCATGCACGCTGATGGGACCGTCGACCGGCTGGCCGCCGGTCATCGCGACGGCATCGTTGAACAGGATCTTGTAGGTGATATTGGCCTTGGCGGCGATCGCCTGCCGGATCGCCATCGAGCCGGAGTGGTAATAGGTGCCTTCGCCGAGGTTCTGAAAGATGTGCTTGTGGCCGGTGAAGCGTGACGAAGCCGCCCAGTTGACGCCTTCACCGCCCATCTGGATCAGTGACGACGTCTCGCGGTCCATCCAGCTTGCCATGAAGTGACAACCGATGCCGGCCAGCGCCTTGGAGCCTTCAGGTACCTTTGTTGATGTGTTGTGCGGGCAACCCGAGCAGAAATACGGCGTGCGCGTCGCGCCCGCGACGTTGATGGTGCGTGCGGCCTCTGGCATCAGGGCGGCCGCGCGTGCGGCGAGATTGAGGCCTGGGAACATCGGATCGAGCCGGCGCGCCAGCACGCCTGCGAGCGCGCGAGGCGACAATTCGCCGATCCAGGAGATCAGCCTTGCCCCGGTTTCGTCGTGCTTGCCGACCATGCGCTCCGGCTTGCTTCCAGGATAGTCGTAAAAATATTCCTTGAACTGGCTCTCGATGATGCCGCGCTTCTCCTCGACCACGAGGATCTCGCGCTTGCCTTTCACGAAGTCCATGGCGTCATGCAGCGCCAGCGGCCAGACCATGCCGACCTTGTAGACGTCGATGCCGATGCTGCGGCAGGCGGCCTCATTGAGCCCCATTAGCCGCAGCGCCTCCATCAGGTCGAGATGGGCCTTGCCCGTGGTGACGATGCCGTAGGTGGCGCTGGGGATGTCGTAGATGTGACGGTCGATCGGATTGGCCTTGGCGAAGGCGTAGACCGCGTGCTTCTTCGCCTCCAGCCGCTCCTCGATCTGCGGGCCCGGCAAATCGGGCCAGCGGTAGTGCAGTCCATCAGGCGGCGGCGTGAAGTCGGGCGTGCGGAAGTGGCGGGGCGGCTGTAGCGCGACGGACGCACCCGACTCGACGATCTCCGAGATCGCCTTGAAGCCGACCCACATGCCGGAGAAGCGACTCAGCGCATAGCCATATTCGCCGAACGCGAGGTATTCGCTGACGCTCGCGGGATGCAGCATCGGCATGAACCAGCTCATGAAGGCGACGTCGGACTGGTGCGGCATCGAGGAGGAGACGCAGCCATGGTCGTCGCCGGCGACCACCAGCACGCCGCCATGCGGCGAGGAGCCGTAGGCGTTGCCGTGCTTCAGCGCATCGCCGGAGCGATCGACGCCCGGGCCCTTGCCGTACCAGAGGCCGAACACGCCATCGACCTCGCGATCTCCTTGCGTCTCGACCTGCTGCGAGCCGAGCACCGCGGTCGCGGCGAGGTCCTCGTTGACGGCGGGGAGGAATTCGACACGGTCCCGCTTCAACCGCTCCTGGATGCGCCAGAGCTCGAGGTCGATGCCGCCGAGCGGCGAGCCGCGATAGCCCGAGATGAAGCCGGCCGTGTTGAGGCCGCTGGCCCGATCGCGCCTGACTTGATCGAGCGCGATGCGGACGATGGCCTGTGTGCCCGTGAGGAAGACGCGGCCGTGTTCGCGATCGTAGCGATCGGAGAGTTCGTAGGGGTCGAGTGACGGAAAGGCGTCCATGCGGACCTCCCGCGGCATCCTTGCCGAATGAGCGGAGGGTAGGCCCTGATGGTTGGTAGGTCTTACCTATCTTTCCTGTCTGTAACCACATTCTGGTAAGTTATCCCGAATTAGGCTATCATGCGGTAGAATAAACCGAATTGGGCCGATCGATGATCGAAGACCAGGACGCGCGGATTCTCGCTCATCTCCAGAAGGATGGCCGTGCCACCAACCAGCAACTGGCGGACGAGGTCGGCATGTCCACGTCGGCCTGCTGGCGCCGGGTGCGCGCGCTGGAGGAGGCCGGCATCATCCAGAGTTACGCGGCGCTGGTCGCGCGCGAGCCGGCGGGCTTTGCGATGTCGGCCATTCTTCACGTCTCGCTGGAACGGCACGACGCGAAGTTCGTCGACGAGTTCGTCGCGCGGGTAACCAAACGCCGCGAGGTGCTGGAGTGCTTTGCGACCACGGGCGATGCCGATTATCATTTGCGCGTCGTCGTGCAGGACATGGCCGCCTACAACAGATTCCTCGACGAGTTCATGTTCCGCATTCCCGGCATCCGCTATGTCCGCAGCAACGTGGTGTTGAAGGAGATCAAGTCGAGCGTGGCGCTGCCGTTTTGACATGCGGGAGGTGCCGGAGGGTGGCAAAGGCGCATAGCGCCGTGCCCACGATCTCTCCATGATCGAGAGAGGTGGTGGGCACGCTTCCGCCGTCGCTCTTCGAGCTATGGCGGACAAGTCGCTTTGCCCACCCTACGGCACCGGTGCTACGGGGCTGCTATTGCCCCTCCCGCACAAACCTGTTCCGCAACGTCCCGACACCGGTGATGTCGATCTCCACGACGTCGCCGTGCTTGATGTCCGGCGAGGCACCGTCCGTGCCCATCCAGATCACGTCGCCGGGCCACAAGGTAAAATACCTGGTCAGCTCGACCAGGAACGGCACCACGCCGAAGATCATGTCGCCGGTCGCGAAGCGGTTGGTCTCCTTGCCGTTGACCCGGACGATCGTTTCCATCTGTTGGAGATCGGTCTCGGTCTCGATCCACGGTCCCATCGGCTTGAACGTGTCGGCGTTCTTCGAGCGCCACAGGCTGCGGTCGGCCTTCTGCCAGCTGCGCTCGCTGACGTCGTTGCCGATGGTGTAGCCGAACACGCAATCCATCGCGTTGTCCTTGGTGAGATGTTTCACCTTCTTGCCGATGACGACGACGAGCTCGCCCTCGTAGTGGATTTTCTCCGTCGCGAAGGACGGGATCACGACCTCCTCGTCATGTGCGATCAGCGCGTTCTGGGCGCGATAGCCGATCTCGGGACGGTCAGGCACGGCCGGCACTTCGCCACGCTTGTCGGCGGCCTCCTTCAGATGCTTCAGATAGTTGAGGCCGACGCAATAGAAGGTGCGCGGGATCAGCGGCAGCTCGATCTTCACGTCCGACAACGAATGCGTGCGCGAGGTGCGCTGCCATTCGCCGAAGGGATCGCCATCGACCGCGACGACCTTATCTCCCTCGACGATCCCCCACGAGGTCTTGCCTGTCTCAGTAAATTTCAGCCAGCGCATGCTAAGTCCTCGTTGCTATTCCGCGGCATCGCGCGGCGGCATCTTCCAGGCGCCGGCGGCGGGCCGCTTCAGCCCGAGATTTTCGCGCAGCGTCTTGCCGCGATAGTCTTTCTGGAACAGGCCCCGGCGTTGCAGCTCCGGGACGACATGCTGCACGAAATCGGCGTAGGAGCCGGGCACATAGGTCGCCGCGATGACAAAGCCGTCGCAGCCGCGCTCGACAAACATTTCCTCGAGCCTGTCCGCGATCTCCTTGGGGCCGCCGACCATGGCGTCCTGCACCTGGCCGCGGCCGGAGAAGGTGACGAAGTCGCGCGCGCTCGGATTGCTCTTGCCGGAATTCTTCAGCACGCCGTCGCGGATGCCCAGAATGCCCTGCATGCTCTTCAGCTCGTCAGTGGTCAGCGGCTCATCGAGATCCTTGGAGGCGAAGTCGTAGTTGAGCGCTTCGGCAAGCAGCGACAGCGCGTCGATCTGGAGCGGCAGCTTGTTGATCAGCGCCATCCTGTCCTCGGCCTCGGCCTTGGTCGCCGCGCAGACCGGCGTCGTCAGATTGCAGAGGAACATCTGGTCGGGATCGCGGCCGGCCTTGGCGGCCTCGTTGCGCACGGCCGCGTAGCCGTCCTTGGCGCCCTGAAGATTGCGCGCGGCGGTGAAGATCACCTCGCCCCATCGCCCGGCAAAGCGCTGGCCACGGCCGGATGCGCCGGCCTGGATGATCACGGGGTGGCCCTGCTGCGAGCGCGGCACGGTGAACGGCCCGCGTGACCTGAACGCCGCGCCCTTGTGGTCGAGCCGCTTCACCTTGGTCGGATCGGCAAAGCGGCCGGTCTTCTTGTCCATGATCAACGCGCCGTCTTCCCATGTGTCCCAATGGCCAAGCACCACCTCCATGAATTCGTCGGCCTTGTCGTAGCGGGAATCATGTTCGGGATGGGAGTCGCGCCCCATGTTGAGGGCTTCACCGTCATTGAGCGAGGTCACGACGTTCCAGCCGGCGCGTCCGCCGGACATGAGGTCGAGCGTTGCGAAGCGGCGGGCGACGTCGAACGGCTCGTAATAGGTGGTCGAGCAGGTTGCTCCCAGCCCGAGCCTCTCAGTGACCATGCCCATCGTGGACAGTACGATCAGCGGATCCATCTTCACGCAGCGGATGCCGTATTCGACGGTATGGGCGTGGTCGTTGCCGTAGCGGTCCGGCATCGCCAGGCGGTCGTCGAAGAAGGCCATGTGGAACTTGCCGGCTTCGAGAATCCTGCCGATCTCCTGATAGTAGTCCGCCGACATCGAATCGTCGCGCGAATCCGGATGCCGCCAGGAGCTCGGCAGGTTGGTGCAGTTCTGCGCCTGGAGGAAGCCGACCAGGACCATCTGTCGATTCATGCTGCTGTTCTCCTGATGCCGTCAGGCCAGACCGAGGACGGTGTCGAGCCGGTATTCCCGCGCCAGCGCGCGCAGCTTTTCCCAGGTGGCATCCTCGATCTCGATGCCGTCGCGCAGACGCTGCTGCTCGCGCAGGCCCTCGATCTCGCCGGGATAGTAGACGCCTTTGCTGCCCTCGGACGGCGGCGTCGATTTCAGATAGCGCGCGAACTCGGCGACCTCGCGTTTGAACTCCTGCAGCGGGCGGAATGCGGCGACATTGAACACCGCCATGAAGCATCCGTCATTGTGCCGCCCCGTAGGCTCGACGCCGAAGCCGAGGCCGGTGAGCAGGCCGCACAGCACCTCGACCATGGCGGCGAGGCCGCTGCCCTTGTAGCCCTCGGTGCCGCCGAGTGGCAGCAGCGCGCCGCCCTTGCGGTATTGGGTCGGATCGGTGGTGTGCCGTCCCTCGGCATCGATGATCCAGCCCGTCGGAATCTCCTCGCTGCGGGCGACCGCGAGCTGGATCTTGCCGGCCGCCACCGCCGAAGTCGCCATATCCAGATAGAACGGCGCATCGAGATCGGACGGCACGGCGATCGAGATCGGGTTGGTGCCGAGCCGCGCCTCCTTGCCTCCAAACGGGGCGACGTGTTTCGGCGAGCGGCCGGAATCCGCCGTGGCAATCCCGATCATGCCTGCGCGCATCGCCATCAGGGGGTAGGCGGCGAGGCGGCCGACATGGCTTTGCCGGAACACGGTGCAGGCAGCGACATTCGCCGTCCTTGCCTTCTCGATCGTCAGCGCCATCGCCTTGGCGTTGACGTGGAAACCAAAGCCCCAATGGCCGTCGATCACGGTCGTGGTCGGCGATTCCTGGACGACGGTCCATTTGGCGCCGGGAACGATGTGGCCGGCCTTGATGCGGTCGATATAGGTGGGAACGGCGATCACGCCGTGGGAATCATGGCCGGCGAGATTGGCGTTGACGCAGCCGATCGCGACGGCGTCGGCTTCTTCCTCGGAGGCTCCGGCGGCGCGGAGCAGGGCAGCGCTGACGCGCGTGAGGCGATCGGCCGTGACGATCGGCATGGCGTTCCCCGGGGTCTTTGCCCTTGGCGGGCACTGATTGTTGGAGGCCATCGTCTCAAAGCGCGGCTGTGATATCAATCTCCCGTAAACCAATACAGGGCGGCAAATTCGTAAAGAGATCGCGCCTCTTGCTGAGGATTCGTCCCGTGCGGCGGTATTTTCGATAGTTTACCCCGGGTCGTTCGCAGCTCGTTCACTTTGATCGATTGTTTGCAGCGCGCAATAACGACCACTTAGGCGATGGCCCCTCATAAAGGCACCCGGGAGAAATAGGCAGAAATGCCCGGGAGCTGAGATCGTGCCGACGACACTCGCGCGCACCTTTGCGGCGTTGAGCGCCATCAACGAAGCGATTCTCTATGCGAAATCGCCGGACGAGCTGTACCAGAAGGTCTGCGACGCCGGGTTTTCGAGCGGGGATTTCTTGGCTGTCGCCGTGTTTCTGGTCGGACCGGACGACCGGCGACTCCATTTTGCGGCCGGCTGTGGCGACGACGTTGCGCGGCTGCGCTCGATCGAGATCACGACGGTTGCCGGCACACCCGAAGGCTCGGGCGTCGGCGGCGAGGCATTTCGAGATCAGAAGCTGTGCGTCAGCAACGATTATCTGAACGACCCCCGTTCGCTGGCGTGGCGCGCGGGTGCCGCTTCGGCCGCCATTGGCGCGGCTGCGGCGCTGCCGCTGCTCTGCAACGGCAAGAGTGTCGGCGTGCTCTACGTGACCCGCCGCGAAGCCGGCTCGCTGAACGAGCAGATGGTGTCGCTGTTCGGGCGCATGTCGGCCAACATTTCCTATGCGCTGGACAATTTCGCGCGCGAAACCGCGCGGCAGACCAGCGAACGGGCGACGCGGCGGCTCAACCGCATGTTCGGCGCCATCAGCGCCACCAACGAAGCCATCCTGCGCGCCAAAACCGAGCAGGAGCTTTATCAGCTCGTGTGTGACGCCTCCGTTCACGGGGGCAAATCGCTGGCGACGATCGTGTTGCTCCGCGAACCGGATTCGCATTGGATGAGTCCGGTCGCGTCCACCGGCCAGAACCTCGCACTGATCACCCAGGCGCGCTATTCGATCGATCCGGAGAATCCCTACGGCAAGGGAATATCCGGCGAGGTGTTCCGGACGCAGAAGGCCATCGTCGAGGACGATCTCGCCAGCCGCACCAGAGGCTCGCCGTGGGAGCAGGCCAACGTCAACACTGGCGTTGCCGCCTGCGTGGTCGCGCCGCTGATCAGGCACGGTGAAAGTGTCGGCGTGCTCTTGTTCTTCATCAGCCGCTCCTGGGCCAAGGACGAGGAGATCGTCGCGCTCCTGCTGCGTATGGCGGAGAACGTCTCGTTCGCGATCGATAATTTTGGCCGCGAGTCCGAGAAGGCCAAAATCGCCGCCGAAGAGGAACGGCTGGCACGCATGTATGCGGCGCTAAGCGCCACCAACGAGGCGATCCTGCGGGCGCGGTCGCGCGCCGATCTGTTCGACCTCGTTTGCGAGGCGACGGCGAAGGGCGCCAAGTTCACTTCGGCCAACATCGCACTGGTCGACCCTCACGCCGGGCTGCTGCGCGTCGTCGCCTGTTACGGACCTAACGCCGATCAGGTTCGCAACTTCAAATTCTCGATCTCCGAGGAGGTGCCGGAAGGGCGCGGATTGACCGGCATCGCGTTCCGCACGCGCCAGCCCGCCGTCAGCAACGACGTGCTCGCCGACGAGCGCATCGCGCCGTGGCACGCCAGCGCCCGCCGCAACGGGATCGCGTCCTCCGCGGCGTTGCCGCTCTTCAACGGCGACCGGGTCGAAGGCGTGTTCCTGTTCAACTCTCCGGAGTGCGGCACGTTCACACCCGAATTCGTCGAATTGCTGCGCAAGCTCCAGGCCAACGTCGCCTTCGCGCTGGAAGGCTTCGATCGCGCCGAGGAGAAGGCGCAGGTGGACAAGCAGCGCAATCGCCTGAGCGGAATGTTCGAAGCGCTCAGCGCAACCAATGAAGCGATCATGCGCGCCAAGTCGCGCGAGGACCTGTTCGAGGCCGCGTGCCAGGCAGCTATTCTCGGCGACGTGTTCGCGTCGGCAACGATCGGGATCATCGACGCGGAAAACGAGCTCGTTCGCGTCGTCGCGGTGAAGGGGCGACTGCAGCAGCAAATGGTTGGACGGACCTGCAGCATTTCCGTCGACCATCCCGAAGGCGAGGGGATCATCGGCACCTCGCTCCGGACCCGCCGGCCCAGCGTCATGAACGACTATCTGAACGAGCCGCGGTCGGCATATTGGCGGGCGAAGGCGATCGAGGACGGAACGCGGGCCGCCGCCAGCTTCCCGCTTCTAAAGGCGGGCCAGGAGCCGATCGGCATCCTGCTTTTCCTCGCGCCCGAGGAGGACACATTCACGCCCGATCTGGTCGAACTGCTCGGGCGCCTTGCCGAGAACGTCTCCTTCGCGCTCGACAATTTCGACCGCGCCGAGGAGAAGGTCCGGACCGATGCCCAGAAGGAGCGCCTGACGCGCATGTTCGCGGCTCTGAGCGCGACCAACGAAGCGATCATGCGGGCGAAGTCGCGCGCCGAGCTGTTCGAGCTCGTCTGCCTTGCCGCATCGAACGGCGCCAAGTTCACCTCGACCACGATCGCGCTGGCCAGGGCCGACAGCGACCAGCTGGAGATCGTGGCGAGCGCCGGGCCATCTTCCGACACCACGCGCAACGTTCGCCTCTCCATCGACCCCGAGCGTCCCGAAGGACGCGGGATGAGCGGCACGGCGTTCCGCACGCGCCAGCCCTGCATCAGCAACGATTATCTCAACGACGATCGCGTCAGCGCATTCCACGCCGTTGTCCGCGGCGACGGGGCGCGATCGGGCGCAGCGTTTCCGCTCATCGTGCACGACCAGGCCGTCGGCGTCATGATCTACATGTCGACCGAGCCGGCTACCTTCACGGTCGAGTTCGTCGAGCTGTTGCAGCGTCTGGCCGACAACGTATCCTTTGCGATGGAGAATTTCGATCGCGCCGACGAGAAGAACGAGGCGGACGAGCGGATCGAGTACCTCGCCTCGCATGACAGCCTGACCGACCTTCCGAATCGCGAGACCTTCAACGGGCTCTTGCGCGAGGCGATCGAAACGGCGGAGCGCCACGATCACCGTTTCGCGGTGCTGTTCATCGATCTCGACCGCTTCAAGGTCATCAACGATTCGCTCGGCCATGAGGCCGGCGACCTGCTCCTGCTCGAAGTGGCAAATCGCTTGCGCGGCGCGCTGCGGGAAAGCGACGTCGTGGCGCGCCTCGGCGGCGACGAGTTCGTGGTGATCCTCGACCAGTGCGGGGAGATCGACGACGTCCAGCGCATCGCGACCGGGCTGCTCGCTGCACTCGCCGAGCCCATGGAGCTGGCCGGACACGAGTGCCACACCACGGCCTCGATCGGTATCGCGATGTATCCGGCCAACGGCTCCGATGCGCAGACCCTGACCAAGAACGCCGACATGGCGATGTATCTCGCCAAGGAGGACGGCAAGAACGGCTACCGCTTTTTCTCCAAGGAAGTGACGACGCAGTCGATCGAGCGGCTGTCGCTGGAGAGCGCGCTGCGCCGCGCGCTGGAGCGCGAGCAGTTCTCGCTGAACTACCAGCCCAAGGTCGACATGGCGACCGGCCAGATCACCGGCGTGGAAGCGCTGCTGCGCTGGGCGCATCCCGATCTCGGCAACATCTCGCCGGCTCAGTTCATCCCGCTTGCGGAGGAGACCGGCCTGATCGTGCCGATCGGCCGCTGGGTGCTGAGGGAAGCCTGCGCGCAGGCCATGGCCTGGCAGCGCCGCGGCCTGTTGCCGTTGTCGATGGCGGTCAACCTGTCGCCGCGGCAGTTCGCCGACGAGCATCTGTTGCAGGACGTCGACGAGGCGCTGGCGGCCAGCGGCATGTCGCCGGTGCTGCTCCAGCTCGAGGTCACCGAGAGCATGATGATGCGCAATGTCGGCCGCGCGCTCAAGGTGCTCGATGCCATCCAGAGCCGCGGCATCCGCCTCGCCATCGACGATTTCGGCACCGGCTATTCGTCGATGTCGCTGATGAAGCACTTCCCGATCGACACGATCAAGATCGACCGCTCCTTCGTACGGGACCTGCCGCAGGATTCGGAAGACCAGGCGATCGCGCAGGCCATCATCAGCATGGGCAAGGCGCTCGGCATGACCGTCGTCGCCGAAGGCGTCGAGAACGCCGAGCAGGAGGCATTCCTGCGCACCCATGGCTGCGACGAGATGCAGGGCTTCCTGATCTCGAAGCCGCTGCCAGCCAAGCAGATGGCCGCGCTGTTGCGGCCGATGGTCCTGCCTATCGCCCCGCCGCTCCAGCCGGAGCCGGACGTTGCCGCCATGGAAACTGCAGCGTCACGGCTGAAACGCGCTGTCGTCTGACGGCTGCGGGTGCAGCGCGCGGGCGTCGTGTTCCCCACCCTCGGCCTTGCTCGGAAAATCCTGCGGTCCCGTCAGCGATGTCTGTTCGACGAACAGCGCGAGAATCGTGTGCGCGCCATCGGCGAAGCTCGCGCCCTCGTTCAAACCGAGTTCGGCGCACCATGCGCAGCTCATCGCCTCCCGGTCATCGAACACTGCCATCGCGGGTCCCCACCACCAGGCGGGCGCAGGCGAGCGCTCGTCCGCGGGCACAATGTGCCAGCGGGCAAACTCCTCCATCACGCGCTCGAACTCCAGGCGTGCGGCCTGATGCATTCGTTCCATGCTCCCAGGGATCCGCGACCGATGACGGGCCTTCGCGCCGAAATGATCGTGACCTGACGCTCGGAAAAATCGGCTCGCGCATTCGGACGAGCCAGGCATGCCGGCATCGTCGCCGGCAGCGAAGGCCCAGTCTAGCCGTTCACGCCACCGCTGAGCAAGGCGCGGGCGCCCCGATTGCCTAACGCTGTCTGAACGGATGCGCCTTCTGGTGCCAGGCCCAGGCGGTGCGGATGACCGTCGCCAGGTCGGAATGGCCAGGCACAAAGTTCAGCACCTTTCGCGCAGCGGAGGGATCCGCAACCAGATAGGTCGGATCGCCGGCGCGGCGCGGCTTGATGGTATGCGGCACCTCGCGGCCGGTCTCCTGCCTGATCGCGTTCAGGATCTCGCGCACGGAAAAGCCGGAGCCGGTGCCGAGATTGAAGCTGCCGCCGGCATGTCCGTCTTCCAGCAGCTTCAGGGCCGCGACATGCGCCGCGGCGAGGTCGGTGACGTGGATGTAGTCGCGGATCGCACTCCCGTCGGGCGTGTCGTAGTCGTCGCCGAACACCGCGAAGTCGACATGGCCCTGCAGCGCCATCATGGCCCGGGGAATGAGATGGGTTTCATTGTCGCGCAGCTCGCCGATGCCGCCGGCCGGATCGGCGCCGCTGGCGTTGAAATAGCGCAGGCAGAACGCGCCGAAGCCGTAGGCCGAGCGGTAATCGGCGAGCATCCGCTCGATCATCCATTTTGACGCGCCATAGGGGTTGATCGGAACGCAGGGAAAGTCTTCCGGCAGCTCCTTGGAATCGGCATTGCCGTAGACGGCGCCGGTCGAGGAGAACACGATGCGATGGCAGCCTGCGTTGCGCATCGCCTGCAGCAGCGACAGCGTGCCCTGAACGTTGTTGATGTAGTATTTCTGCGGATCGGTCATGGACTCGCCGACCAGGCTGGCCGCCGCGAAATGCATCACCGCCGTGATCTTGTGGTCGGCGAAGGCGCGTGCCAGCGCCGTGCCGTCGAGCAGATCGCCCGTCACCAGGGGGCCGGCAACGAAGCTGCGATGACCTGTCGAGAGATTGTCATAAACGACGGGCTGGTAGCCGGCGGCGGTCAATGCGCGGCAGGCATGCGAGCCAATGTAGCCCGCGCCCCCAGTGACGAGGACAGTCGGTCGGTCGGTCATATCGTCTTATGCTCTTCTCTTAGCGGAGTGGTCGGTTGCGGCTGAAGAGAAGATAGAGCGCGCGGGGGTTGGTGGTCAAATAGCGCCAGAACAGGCGGCGCGGCTCGAGCAAGGTGCGCCACGCCCATTCGAGTCCGACCTTCTGCATCCATTGCGGCGCGCGGGAACGGCTGCCCGACAAAAAGTTGAACAGGCCGCCCGATGTCTTGATAACGCCAACATTGGTGAGGTACGGCGTGAACTCTTCCACGAATGCCTGCTCGTTGGGCACGCCGAGCGCGACCCACAGATAGTCCGGCGCAAGCGCATTGATCTCCTCGACCTTGGCGCGCAGCGCCTCGCCTCGCAGATAGCCATGGCTGCGCCCGATGATCTTGAGGTCCGGATACAGCTTCTGGACGTTCTCGACGGCCACGATGTTTTCGGCCTCGCTGGCGCCGAACATGTAGAAGGTGCGGCCGACCGCCTCCGCCTTGCGCGCGACGACGTGGAACAGGTCCGTGGTCGCGACGCGCTCGGGCAGGGGAAACCAGGATTGCAGCCTCGAGGCCGCCACCAGCGGCTGGCCGTCGGCATTGATCAGGTCGGCGGCGCGGAACAGGCGCTCGGTCTGCGGTTCCGTCGAGCAGCGCGCCAGCACCTCGCCATTGGCCGATGTCAGGAATAACGGGCGGCCGATGCGATTGTCGGGATCGGTCGCCTCGATCATGAAATCGGCGGTCGCTTCCAGATCGATCGCGGCCATGCGGAGCCCGCCGACGGTGATTCGCGGCACGTCGGCCGTTGCTGCCCGTCCGTCGAGGTTGACGCGACGCTCAAGCATATTGTCTGCCTCGCTGGCGCGTTTGGATTGCAGGGGTGAGTTCGTCCAGCACGACGCCGACGAGCTTGCGCTCGGCGCGGCCCAGCGCGGTCAGGATCTCTTCCAGGCTGTCGTTGATGTCGAGGCTGGTTGGCAGCACCGCCACCAGCGCGTCGGTGTCCTCGAGCAGCTTGCGGCCGCCGGCCGAGAGCGGCATCGCGGGGCCGTCAAGGATCACGAGGTCATAGCCGCCTGCGGCGCGCGCCTGCGCAATCGCCTTGCGGATCGCGTCGGCAGCCTTGCCGGCATCACCCTCGCCGGCCGGCAGCACCGAGATGCCGTTGACCGTCTTGATCTCGCGTGCGGCCTTGCTGCCGATCGAGAGCCAGCCGAGCCTGCTCGGCTCGCTCTTGCCGGGGCGGCTGACCTTGTTCGAGAGCGCGTGGGCCTGATGGTCGGCATCGATCATCAGCACGCGGGCGCCGTCGCGCGCCGCCGCGAGCGCGAAATTCAGCGCGATCACGCTGCGTCCGGTGGTGTCGCCGGCGCCGACCAGCGCGATGACCGGCATCGTCTTGTCGCCGGCGCGCCGGGCCACGGCAGCTCGCATATCGCGCCAGGCGTTGAGCAGTTTCGTCAGGGGAAAGCCGGGCCGCAACGTCGGCCAGCCCAGCCGGGTGAGGTCGACGCCGCCGCCGGTGGCGAGAATGGCTCCGAGCGTGTGGATGACGTCGGCCTCCTGGAGGCGCGCGATCAGCGGCTTTTCGATCAGGGGCTTTTCGACCATCGCAGGCTGCAGCGATGGCGCGGCAAGTTCGGGCAGGGCCTGCGCCACTTCCTGAGGTCGCGAGACCTGCGGAGGCTGCGGAGCTTCCGGAGCCGGCAAAGCCTCGGGAGGGCGCGTTCTCTCCGGTGCCGGCTTGCGCTCACGGCGGGCCGGTGCGGGCGCCGGTGCGCCGACGAGCAGGAGTTCGACCGCGGCGAACCAGCTTGACGCCGCGAGCGCGCCGAAGACGAAGCCGATCATGGCGAACAGGCTCATGGCGGGCGGGAACGAGCGCCGCTGCGGCACCGTCGCTTCGCCGATGACGCGGGCCGCCGAGGTGTTCAGCGTCTCCTGCTCCTCGGTCTCGCGCGAGCGCTTGAGGAAGGATTGATAGACGTCGCGGCTGGCATCGGCCTCGCGCTCGAGTTCGCGGAGGCGGACGGCGGCCTGGCTGAGCTGCACGCTCTGCCGCTTCTGCGCTTCCATGGCCCGGTTCAGCGAGGCCTCATAGTCGCGGGCGCGCGTCAGATCGTTCTTGGCCGACTGGGCGAAGCGATCGATCTCCTCGCTGATGGTGCGCTTGAGATCCTCGACCTGCTTCTCGGTCTGGCGCAGCGCCGGATGGCGCGGCCCGAGCTCGCCGGCCTGCTCAGCATATTTCTTGCGGGCATCGGCATATTGCGCGCGCAAATTCGCGATCGTCGGCGATTGCAGCGCTTCCGGGATCGCGCCGGCATCGGCAGCGGTACGGCGGCTCGCCTCGATCTGATCGAGCCGCGCCTGCGCATCCATCGTCGCCGCGCGGGCTGCGGAAAGCCGCTGGTTGCTGGCGGAAAGCTGCTGATCGCTGATCAGTGCATCCTGAGTGCCGACGAAATTGTTCTGGGCCTTGTAGGTCGCGAGCGCGGTCTCGGCGTTGCGCAGCCGCTCGCGCAGCTCCTTGAGGCGGCCGGAGAGATCGTTGGTGGCGCGCCGTGCGGCCGAAGCCTGTGAGTTGCGGGATTCGGTGAGGTAGGCATTGGTCAGCGTGTTGGCGAGCATCGCCGCTTTCGCCGGATCCGTCGACCAGACCTCGATGTCGACGATGAAGCTCTTCTCGGTCTTGCGGATCGTGATGTGCCGGTTCAGCGCCTCGAGCGCCGCAAGTTGCACTTCCTTGTTGTCCGCCGCGGAGGGAGCGCGGGGCTGCAGGCCGATCAGGCCGAGCAGCGACGACGTCAGGCTCTGGCCGTCGCTGCCGCCGCCGAATTCCGCGTCCTTGTCGAGACCCGCCTGCTGGATCACCTTGAGCAGCACGCTGTTGGAGGTGATCAGCCGCGCCTGGCTCTCCACCACCATGGACATGCCGGAGACGTCCTGCGCGCGCGGCGTGAGCTCACGATCGACGAGCTGAAGCTCGCGCGGATCGACATAGAGCTGGGCGGTGGCGGTGTAGCGGGGCGTCAGGCTCTTGCCCACGGTAACGGCAAGAGTTGCGCCGAGCAGGGCAGCCGCGGCAATCGCGACCTTGCGCCGCCAGAGCAGATTGGCGAGCTCCAGCACGTTGAAGCCGGCCTGGGGCCGTTGTTGCGGCGACTCCGGTCCGGCCCGATCTATCGGCTGGTTATAGTCAAGCATGATCCCCAGCTTTCATTCCAACTGCCGCAGGCTGAGGGGCTACTCTTCGCTCTACGCCATGCACCCGGGATATAGGTGCCCAATCAACGCAACAGGGAAAATTAACCATACTCATTGAGGGACTATTCACCGAAATGGCAAACAAAGCGTTTAAGCGCATGCCACTCCGCAGTGCGTCCTCGTGACGCCAGCGATGCCGGGGCTCCCTTGAGATTAACAGTTCGTTACCGCGCACGGCTTGGCCGCGAGGCTCGGCTTGTTCTGCAATGAGCCGCGCGCGCGCCATGACCGTCAGCTTTTCCGCAGGATGACGTGATAGTCGCCGCGACGGACGTCGGTCCCACGCGAAAGCATGGTATTCAGCACGGCCGCGCCGGCGTCCACGAGCGCCGCGAACAGCGGCTTGCGCCGGCGCATCTCGGGATAGCGCGGACTTTCGACCTCGCGGCGGTAGATCATCTCAAGGCCGTTGGCAGCCGCGAAGGCTTCGAGCCGGGGCAGCGTCACCAGCGGATGGAAGAAGGTCGGGAATGGCGGCTCACCGGGCATGCCGGCATCCTTGATGCCGCGGATGTGCCGGTAGAACCAGACGTGAAACCAGTGCGGCGAGTATTTGGTGACGATTCCGGAGAGCGAGCGGGGATTGGGCGCGCCGATCAGGATCAGCCCGCCGCGCTTGAGCGCATCGCGGAAGTTCAGGAGCGCGGCGTCGACATGGGGCAGATGCTCGATCACGTTGTAGCAGATCACGAGATCGAAGGTCTCGCGTCCGAAGCGATAGGTCTGCACGTCGCCGAGGATCGCCTCATCCGCGTAGGTGTTGTTGCGGAGCTGGTCCTCGTCGATGTCGACGACGGTGACCTTGCTGCGTCCAGGCAATTCCGGCGGCAGGACGCTGCACGAGCCGCCGCCGGCTTCATAGATGGCGAGCTGGCCTTGTGGCAGTTCACGGCGCAGCACGTCGTGAACGGCGAGCAGGCTGTCGCGGGCTTCGCCGGGGACGAGATCGTGAAGCGCCTGGACGGGGGCCGCGGCCGCAGGAATCTGGATCGCCGTGGCTCGCGCAAAATCGATCGTGGCTGGCTTGTTCATATTTTCTGACCGCGCTTGTTCTATTCAAATTTACAGGAAAAATATCGCGAGCCCGAAGAGCAAATCCGATGCCGCGCCGTCTCACCGGTCGCAGTGCTTACGGTCGGGTTAATGCGCATGCGCATTAACTACGGCATTGTTCATGTTGGGTCTTCGCCGGCGCATGGACCGCGAATTGCAGTACCACATGCGCATGATTTCGCGGGAGAAACAGACGAAAGCGGTTAAACGCATGATGTTGTCTTGGGACCGTCGGGAGACTGGCGTGAGGCGCCATCAACTGGCCGCTCGTTTTGGGACGCATCTGTCCCGCGACGATGTGCCGTCGCGGGACGTACGAATGAAGCAGGGCTTTTTCAATATATCTCGGACATCTAGAACGTCATGACATTGATCCCGACAGACCTGTCTGCCACGCGTATCTCGGATGCCGTGCGCGATCCCAACCGGGAGATCGCGGCGAGCTCCGGGGTCATCGACCTGTCGGTCGGTATCGTCGTCTGCATTCCCTGCTTTCGCCGTCCGCAGCACCTGCGGCTGACGCTGGAGTCGCTGGCGAGCCAGCGGACCCCGCGGTCCTTTGCCGTCGTCATGGTCGAGAACGATGCCACGCAGCGCGAGAGCGCGCCGGTTGCCGCGGAGTTTCTGGCCGCCGGCAGGCTGCAGGGCGTCTGCCTCGTCGAGAAGCGGCAGGGCAATTGCCAGGCCATCAATGCTGCGTTCGAGACGGCGCAGGCGCTGTTTCCTGCCGCAACCCGCTTCCTGATGATCGATGACGACGAGATCGCATCAAGCGACTGGCTCGAGCTGATGGTCCGTACCGCGGAGGCGACTGGCGCCGACGTGGTCGGCGGGCCGGTGCTGCCGATGTTCGACGATGACAGCAAGCCGTGGCTTTCGCGTCATCCCGCCTTTTGTCCCGCCTACGACTATTCCGGCGCTGTGCCGCTGATCTATGGCTGCGGCAATTGTCTGATCACGCGCGCCGCCTTCGAGCGGTTCGACCGTCCCGCGTTCGACCTGCGCTTCAATTTCCTCGGCGGCGGCGATTGTGATTTCTTCGTGCGGTGCCGTGATGCCGGCATGATCTTCCACTGGACGGCGGAGGCCGTCATCACCGAGACCGTGCCGCAAAGCCGCACCAGCCTCGGCTGGATCGCCAAGCGTGGCCTGCGCATCGGCGCGATCAATTACCGCGTGCAGTACAAGGCCGCGCAGGGCGCGGCGGCGCGAGCGCGGGTGTTCGCGCAGATGCTCGGGCGATTGCCGCTCTCGCTGGTTCGGTCCGCAGGTTTGTTGACGTCGTCGAAGGCCGTCGTCGCGATGCATCCGGTGATGGTCGCGCTCGGCTCGATGCTCGCGGCATTCGGGATCGAGCCGAAGCCCTATGAGGCCTCGAAGATCGTGTCGTGACGATTAGATGCCGAAACGGGCGAGGGCGGTCCTGGCCGCGGCGCGCGGCAACGCCTTGAGCGAGCGTCGGCCGACCATTCCGAGATAGCCAAAAGCCTGGCGATATCGGCCGAAGCGAACCGCCTGCATCGCCGAGTAGGTGATGAGATGAAGTTCGGCGGCGAGGCGCAGTCCGGTCGCCATGCCCTCGGGCAGGCGCGCCAGGATCAGTCCGTCGTCGAATACCCTCGCGATGGCAGGGAAGAAGTCCTTCGGCGTCCGCACCGCCGCGTTCATGGTGTTGGCGGTGTGCAGGCGATAATCGAGCAGCAGTTTTGGCGCGAACTCGAACTCGCCGATTGCGGCGAGGCGACACCAGCAGTGCCAGTCCTCACAATAGCGCAGCGATGTGTCGAAACCGCCGATGGCCCGGAAAGCTTCCGCGCGTGCCAGCGCGATGCCGCCATTGACGATGAAATTGCCGGCGGCGAGCCGCGTCAGCACGTCGCCGGACGGCTTCCGGCGCCCTTTCAGCAGGCCGCGCCGGCCGATCTGGTGTCCCTCGCTGTCGATCGTGTTGTAATCGCCATAGACGAGCACCGCCCGCGGAGCCCCACGTGCCGCCTCCAGCAGTGCCGCCACTGCGCCGGGGCGAAGGCGGTCGTCGGCATCGAGGAACAGCAGCCATTCGCCGCGGGCATATCGCGCACCGAGATTGCGCGCTGCCGACACGCCGGCGGAATCATTCGTCATCAGGCGCAGCCGCGGATCGCGAATGCCGCGGACGATGGCGGTGGTGTCGTCGGTCGAGCCGTCGTCCACGACGATCACTTCGCCCACCTCGCCCTGCGCCAGTGCGCTGGCCAGGGTTTCGCCGACATAGACCGCAACGTTCTTGGCGGGAATGACGACGGACACCGACGAGGTCGAGCTCGACGGCAGGGGCTGGCGTCCCGCCGGAACGAGGCGCGTGGTGGCCGGCAAATCGAGAACGTCTTCGGCGGTGATCTGAGCCACGGCTCGCCTTTAAGAGTCTGTTAACCAGGACGCACTGCGCTGAATGGATGATGCGATTGATCGCAGCATGGGCATGCCCAGCGAATGATACTCGCATTACAGCCTGATCGTTGCCGGGAAGGCCTGCGCGGCGCCGGTTTCGTCAATTAGCGTTAAGCCGCTGGCATTAAGCCTGTGGCAAATTTGGAAGAGAGTGACAGCCGGTCCCATGCGAGAATGCGCATCCGGTTGCCGCGGATGGAATCCAGTGCCCGCAAAGACATTCGAACACGACCCAGATGCGATGATCCTCAACCTCTTCTATGAGGACAAGGACGATCGCTGGTTTCCCGGCGACCGGCATCTGCGGCGCATGGCGCGCCGCTTGCTGCTCGGCGAGCCGCGCATGAGCGGCCAGCTTCGCGTGTTCCTCAATCTCTGTGCGGGGCTCGACCGGCTCGGCATCCGCTACCGCGTCAACGACTACGGCTACATCGCGCGGCATCCCGAAGAGCTGGCCTGCATCGTCGGCCGCACCTTCCTGCTCGACAAGTTCGCGTGGAAGAACCCGATCCTGCTCGGCGTCGCCGCCCACAATCATCCGCTCGACGATCCTGATTTGTTCAAGCGGCTGCCGGTGAAGAAAGTCGTGGTACCCGGCCCCTGGTACGTGGACATGTACCGGCCGTACTGGCCCGAGACGGAGGCCTGGCCGGTCGGTATCGACACCGATCTATGGGCGCCGTCGCAGGCCTCGCAGAAGGCCGTCGACGTGCTGATCTACGACAAGGTCCACTGGGATCGCGAGCGTTTTGCGCCGGAGTTGATCGAACCCGTCCGCGCCCGCCTGCGAAAAGAGGGGCGCTCCTTCGCGGAGCTGCGCTATGGCAGCTACAAGGAGGAAGATTATCAGGCGGCGCTGGCGGCCTCGCGCGCGATGATCTTCCTGTGTCAGAACGAGAGCCAGGGCATCGCCTATCAGCAGGCCTTGTCTTGCGGCGTGCCGGTATTCGCCTGGGATCCGGGCGGCCCGTGGCGAGACCCCGATTACTATCCGCACCGCGTGCAGTTCGCGCCGGTGTCGTCGGTGCCGTATTGGGATGAGCGCTGCGGGGCCAAATTCGTCGACGTCGCCGGGTTCGAGGCGGGGTGGGACGACTTCTGGGAAGGGTGCGCTGCGGGCGTGTTCGATCCGCGCGGCTATGTCCTGGACAGCCTCACGCTGGAGCAACGGGCGCTGCAATACTACGAGATCGCGCGGAGCATCGTGCGGCAGCCGGCGGCGTCGCTGGCCCCCGCTAACCCGGTCGATGGACGCTCGATGGGATTGAGCCCGGACCTGGAGCTTCCCCGGCGTCACCAGGTGTCCTGAACCATGGACCGCAGCGCCGCCGACATCACCCTCGATGCCCGATCGTTGGGCCGCGCCTTCCGCGACGGCCTGGCGGAGCTGAATGCCGTGCAGGCCGCGCGTTGCATCGTAGCCGTCGCGTCGCTGCTGCTGGTGCTGGTGACGCTCGATCCGTTCCCGGACCTGCGCAATCCCGATGTCACCACCGTCGTCGGCGGACGAATGGCGCTGGCCTATATTTCCTGGGGACTGCTCGCTGCGGTCGCGGTGCTGTTCGTCGCCACCACGGATGCGCCCGCGCTGAAGACCCTGGTGACACCGCTTCATCTCTGCCTCGTGGGCTGGCTGGTGATCAACATCGTCCTCTCTGAGAGCCGCGGCGTTTCCATCCAGCGCTTCGTGCTCGCCGCCAGCGTGACGTCGCTCGCCGTCCTGCTGCCCTTGCTGCCGCCGACGCAGCGCAGCTTCAATCTGTGCCTGGGTACGGCCGCGCTGGTGCTGCTCGCGCTCTGCTATCTCGGTGTCTTCCTCGCGCCGCACTATTCGATCCACACCGCGTTCGATATCGGCGAGCCGCAGCTTGCCGGCGACTGGCGCGGCAGTTTTGGCCATAAGAACATCGCCTCGCCCGTGATGACCATCCTGGTCTATGTCGGCATCTACCTGACCGCCGTCGGCTCGTTCGTGATGGGACCGGCGATCGCCGCGCTGGCCGGCGTCTTCCTGATCTTCACCGGCGGCAAGACCTCGTCGGTGCTGTGCCTTGCGATCTACGCGCTCGCCTCGCTCGTCTACGTGACGCCAAGCCTGTGGCCGAAGCGGATCATCTGCTTCGTGCCGCTGATCGTGATGAACCTGCTGACGGTCGGCAGTGTCTTGAGCCCGGCGTTGGGAGCGATGACGCGCTTGCTGCCGCTCGATCCGACCTTCACCGGCCGCTCCGCGATCTGGGAGTTCGCGCTCGCGGCCGTCGCCGAGAAGCCGATCATCGGTCACGGCTATGCGGCCTTCTGGGATGATGTCACCGCACGGCAGACCGCCCAGGGCGCCGAATGGGCGACGTCGGCGGCGCATAGCCACAACAGCTATCTCGACCTCGCGGTCACCATCGGTCTGCCGGGGCTGCTGCTCGTAATTCTCGTGTTCGTGCTCGCACCGCTCGGCAATTTCCAGTCAGCCCAGGCTCACAGCCGCAGTGGGGCGCTGGCAAAGCTGTTCCTGACCGTGTGGCTGTTCGGCCTGTACTACGGCGCGACCGAGACCTTCCTGCTCGAACGGCAAAATCCGATCTGGTTCATGTTCGCGCTCGCGGCGGCGGGCCTGCATTTCCTCGCCAGGTTCCAATGCGTCGAGCAGCTGGAACCGGAACGCTGACAGCTTGTCGCAGCCGGGGCGATGGTGGCATCGGCTTAACGATTGAGCGGCTACGTCTCTTGTGATGTGCGACAAAACATAATCTATCTCGAAACATTCAGTAATCGTATGTCCCGCAGATGACGTTCCTCAGCGTCGAGCAACCAGATGGCCTCGTGTCCAGCACGTCGAACGTCGCTGTCGATTTCGTGCGTGACTGGCGGCAGGCCGCGTCGCGTCTGAACGCCGGGCATCGCACCGCATTCCAGCATGGTTACTGGCTCGATGCATGGTATGAGGCGTTTCACGATTTTGCGCCGCTGGTCGCGATGATCTCGGATGCCGCCACCGGCAAGGACATCGCGGTCGTGCCGATGGTCAGCCACATCAGGCGCGGCATCCGCATCGTCGAATTCGCCGATCTCGGCGTCTCCGACAACAACGCGCCGATCCTGGCGCTCGATGCCGCGTTGGACGCGGCGACGATGGATGCGATCAGCTTGGCACTGGTCGAGGCATTGCGCGCCTTGCCGGATCGCTTCGACCTGCTTCGCCTGAGGAAGATGCCGGCCCAGGTCGGCGGCAAGCCGAATCCGCTGGTGTCGCTCGGGCGGATCGGATCCTCATCGCTCAACGGCAATGTCGTGCTGCTGGGCGACGACTATGAGGACTACCAGGCCTCGATCAAGCGCATGCAGATGCCGCGTTGCTGGCGCGTCTTCAGCCGGCACGAAGGAGCGCGGTTCGAGATCGCCGCGGACGTTGCGCGCGCGCATGAGCTCCTTGACGTGACGGATGTCCAGCAGCAGGCGCGCATGCGTCAGCTCGGCTCGCGGTTCGTCCTCAACGACGACGCCCATGCCCGGTTTTACCGCGAGGTCGCCCGCCAGGGCGTCGCGGAAGGTTATGCGGTCGTCACGGCGCTCGTCTGCGATAAGGGTGTTGTCGCCACCGCGTTCGGCGTCAGATCCGGCGCGACCTACTACCTCTTGCGCATCAGCCACGCCGGCAATTCATGGTCGAGCTGCTCGCCGGGGCTGCTCGTCGCCGAGCGCACGATGGCGGCGCTGCATGCGGAGGGCGTGCGCCGTTTCGACCTCAGCATCGGCAACCAGGATTACAAGCGGCGCTTCGCTGCCGAGAGGGTGCCGCTGACCGACGTCAGCATCGCGCTGTCCTGGCGCGGCGTTCCTTTCGCATGGCGCGACCACGCCGCGCAGGGCCTGCGCCGCCATCCCGCGGCGGCCGCCCTTGCGGCGCGCGCCATGGGCAAGGGAACACGCTGAAGCGGCACTCCCGAACGGGAATGCCGCCTGCCGCATCAGCCGTACATCTCAGCCATGGAGCTCAGCCGTGCAGCTTCCTGGCGGTCTCCGCGATCTGGCGGCCCTGATAGCGCGCGCCGGCGAGCTCATTGGCGCTGGGCTGGCGGCTGCCGTCGCCGCCGGTGATCGTGGTGGCGCCGTAGGGTGCGCCGCCGGTGACTTCGTCGAGCTTCATCTGGCCGGCAAAGCCGTAGTTCATGCCGACCACGACCATGCCGAAATGCAGCAGGTTGGTGATGATCGAGAACAGCGTCGTCTCCTGGCCGCCATGCTGGGTCGCAGACGACGTGAAGGCGCCGCCGACCTTGCCATGCAGTGCGCCCTTGGCCCAGAGCCCGCCGGCCTGATCGAGGAAGTTCGCCATCTGCGAGGCCATGCGGCCGAAGCGGGTGCCGGTGCCGACGATGATCGCATCGTAATTGGCGAGATCCTCAATCTTGGCGACGGGGGCGGCCTGATCGACCTTGTAATAGAAGACTTTCGCGACCTCGGCCGGCACCAGCTCCGGCACGCGCTTGACGTCGACGGTGGCGCCGGCCTCGCGCGCGCCTTCGGCGACGGCGTTGGCCATCGCTTCGATGTGGCCATAGGCGGAATAATAGAGGACGAGAACTTTGGTCATGGTGGTCTCCGTTGGGGGGAAGAGTTGGATGATTGTTGGGATCGTCATGCCCGGGCTTGTCCCGGGCATGACGATCTTCGGCTCGTCGAAGCCGTGGATGGCCGGGACATAGGCTGGCGGAAGCGACGCCGTCCTTCAGACGGCTATGCCCGGCCATGACGGCGAGAGCGTTTACGCCGCGTCGACGAGCACGAGCTCGGTGTCCTCGAGCGCGGTGATCTTCAGCCGGTCCTCGTCGCGGATCGCGGCGCCGTCGCGGGCGTTGACCCGCACGCCGTTGATCTCGACTGAACCTGCCGCAGGCACCAGGTAGAGATGCCGCGCCTTCTGCGGCGCGTACTCCGCGCTCTCGCCGGCCTTGAGCGTGGTGGCGAGCACCCGCGCATCGGCGCGGATCGGCAGCGCGTCCGCATCGTCATCGAAGCCGCTCGCGATGGTGACGAGCTTGCCGGAGCGATCCGCTTTCGGAAACGGCTTCGAGCCCCAGGTCGGCTGTCCGCCGCGCTGCGTCGGTTCGATCCAGATCTGGAAGATCCGCGTCCTGGTCGGTTCCAGATTGTACTCGGAGTGGCGGATGCCGCTGCCGGCGCTCATCACCTGCACGTCGCCCGCTTCAGTACGGCCTTCGTTGCCGAGGCTGTCCTGGTGGGTGATCGCGCCCTCGCGCACATAGGTGATGATTTCCATGTTGGCGTGGGGATGGGCGGGAAAGCCGGTGTTGGGCGCGATCTCGTCGTCGTTCCACACCCGCAATGCGCCGTGACCCATGTTGTTGGGGTCGTAATGGCCAGCGAAGGAGAAATGATGCCTGGCCTTGAGCCAGCCGTGATCGGCGCCGCCGAGCTTATTGAAAGGTCTGAGTTCGATCATTTGCGTAATTCCTGTGTGGGTGGTTGGCGCCTCGATCAGGCGCCGAACCCGCCGTCGACATTGAGCACAGTGCCGGTGACGAAAGAGGCGTCCGGGCTTGCGAGGAAAACGATTCCGGCGGCGACTTCCTCGGGACGGCCGAAGCGCTGCAGCGCGTGCTGCTTGCGCTGGGTCTCGGCGAACTCGCCGCCATCCTTCGGGTTCATGTCGGTGTCGATCGAGCCGGGCTGCACCACGTTCACGGTGATGCCGCGCGGACCGAGGTCGCGTGCCGCGCCCTTGGTGTAACCAACCACGGCGGCCTTGGTGGCGACGTAGTCGGCAAGCCCAGGGAACGAGGCGCGGTCGGCGAGCATGGAGCCGACGGTGACGATGCGGCCGCCTTCACCCATCAGCTGCGAGGCGGCGCGGATCGCCGCGATCACGCCATGCACGTTGACCTGATCCTGGCGGGCGAGGGCATCCGTGTCGGCATTGGCGTCGTCGATGGCACCGCCAGTGGCAACGCCGGCATTGTTGACGAGGATGTCGAGATGGCCGAATTCCTTGGCGACGTCGTTGACGAGCTGCGTGACGTCCTTGGCGGAAGCCTGGTCCGCCCTGAAAGCGCGGGCCCTGACGCCATTGGCCTTCAACTCGGTGACGACGGCTTCCGCCTTGTCCGGCGAGGCCACGTAGCTGATGGCGACATCCGCGCCTTGGTCTGCGAGAGCGCGGGCAGAGGCCGCGCCGATGCCGCGCGAACCGCCGGTGACGAGGGCGACCTTGCCTGAGAGCTTCTTGGTCATTGGATTTCTCCATTGCGTAGGTTTGCGATTGATCCTTGGATAAGCCTCCGCTTGTGGTATAGAAATAGAAACTGTTGAAACGCATTGTTTCCATAGATGCCCCGATTGGATGGCCCTGATGGCAAAACTCCCTGATTTCGAGGCGCTCGCGATCTTTGCGAAAGTTGTGGAGTTACGGTCGTTTGCGGGGGCCGCGAGCGAGCTCGTCATGTCCAAGGCCACGGTGTCCAAGGCGGTGACACGGCTGGAGGAGCGGCTCGGCGCCCGGCTGTTCAACCGCACCTCACGCCGGCTTGCGCTGACCGATGCCGGGCACAAGCTCGCCGAGCGTGCGACGCGGCTGCTGACCGACGGCGAAGCGGCGGAGAACGAGGCGCTGGCGCAATCGGTGGCGCCGCGAGGCCTGGTGCGGCTCGCCGTGCCCATGACGTTCGGCATCAAGGCGGTGGCGCCGCTGCTGCCTGAGTTCTTCGAGGCCTATCCGGAAGTCTCGGTCGATCTGCATTTGAGCGATGCGACCGTCGACCTGATCGGCGAGGGTTTTGACATGGCGGTGCGGATCGCGCGGCTGCCGGACTCCTCGCTGCTTGCGCGGCGGCTCTTCACCATGCCGCGCTTCACCGTGGCCGCGCCGTCCTATCTGAAGAAGCACGGCCGGCCGACGCATCCGATGCATCTGGCCGAGCACAAATGCTTCAGCTACGCCTATATGTCGACGCCCAACATCTGGCACTACACCAATTCCGCCGGCGAGCAGGCCAGCGTGCGCCCGGGTGGACAGCTCCGCGTCAACAACGGCGAAGCCGTGATGCCGGCGCTGATTGCGGGCCTCGGCATCGCCGAGCTGCCCGAGTTCATCGTTGGCGAAGCGATCTCATCGGGCGCCGTCGAAGTGATCCTGAAGGATTGGAAGCAGGCCGAAGGCGCCGTGCACCTGGTGACGCCGCCCGGCGGCCCGCGTCCCGCCCGCGTCGAAGCCCTCGGCGATTTCCTCGCGGCCAAGTTGCCGGGCACCTGCAAGCGGCGGACGAAGAAAGGTGCGAAGGTGGTGTGATCCTCCTTTGGTGGGCACGGCGCGCGAAGCGCGCCTTTGCCCACCCTACGAGATCTCGCTAGTCTATCGTTTGCGCAAGCTAGCGTAGGGTGGGCAAAGCGAAGCGTGCCCACGGCTTCGCCTGAGAGGATCGCAAGTGTCTCGATATCGGCGCGCGCAGGGCAGCGCGTTCTTCTTCACCGTCGTGCTCGCCGACCGGTCGAGCACGCTGCTCGTCGATCAATCCGCTCGCCTAAGGCGAACTTACCGAACCGTCTTTCAGCGCCGGCCATTCGAGACGGTCGCAATTTGCATCTTGCCCGACCACCTCCACGCGATCTGGGCCCTGCCGGAAGGTGACGCCGATTTTTCATCGCGTTGGAATTTGATCAAAGGCGGATTTTCGCGTGGCTTAGAGGCCGGCTTACCTTCAAGTAGCAAGCTGAGAAAGCGTGAGAAGGGCATCTGGCAGCGGCGCTTCTGGGAGCACGCAATTCGCGACGACGCAGACTTGGAGCGACACGTTGATTACATCCATTTCAATCCCGTGAAACACGGTCTCGTCACTCGAGTGCGCGACTGGTCTCTCAGCAGCTTTCATCGCTACGTGGAGCAAGGCACTCTTCCCTTGGATTGGGGAGGGGATATGCGGGACGTCGCGGGACATTTCGGGGAGTGACCGTGGGCACGGCGCGCGAAGCGCACCTTTGCCCACCCTACGGCAGCTCGCCAGCCTGTCGTTTGCGCAA
>NZ_LBJU01000104.1:0-88082 GCF_028128835.1 Bradyrhizobium sp. CCBAU 65884
GGGAGCACCCGGCGGCCGCGGCGCCGGCGAGCCGCTCGATCTCGCCAACACCGGCCCCCGTTATCAGCAGCAGGCCGCTCCCCCGGCCGCGCAGCCCGGCTATCCGCCGGCCCAATCCGGCTCTCCCGCGCCCGCCGGCGGCGCCGGCCTGACCACGCTGCCGCCCTCGGCAACGCCGCGCGACGAGTTCGACCTTGGCATCGGCTACATGCAGCGCAAGGACTACGCGCTCGCCGAGCAGACCATGAAGAACTTCACGCAGAAATATCCGAGCGACCCGCTGCTCGGCGACGCGCAATACTGGCTCGGCGAGAGCTACTTCCAGCGCCAGCAATATCGGGACTCCGCGGAAGCCTTCCTCGCCGTCACCACCAAATACGAGAAATCGGCCAAGGCCCCGGATGCGCTGCTGCGGCTCGGCCAGTCGCTCGCCGCGCTGAAGGAGAAGGAGGCCGCCTGCGCCGCCTTCGGCGAGGTCGGCCGCAAATATCCGCGCGCCTCCGCCGGCGTCAAAGCCGCGGTCGACCGCGAGCAGAAACGGGTGAAGTGCTGACGTCGGGGGTCCTGACAACGCGGATGGCGCTGCGCTAGACATCGTAACCATCCGCCTGCGACGGTCAGGGCCGCGTCATGTCAGACGACGACAATTCTCCGATCTCGACACGCGAGGCGAGGCGGCTCTTCGCCGGCCTGAAGAGCGCGCCGGCGCTGGTGCTCGCCGTGTCGGGCGGGCCCGACTCGGTCGCGCTGATGTGGCTTGCGGCGCGCTGGCGGCGCAGCCTCGCGCGCGGCCCAAGTCTCACCGTCGTCACGATCGATCACGGCCTGCGGCGAGAGGCGGCGCGCGAGGCGCGCGAGGTCAAGCGGCTCGCCACTGAACTCGGATTGCCGCACCGGACCCTGCGCTGGCGCGGCGCAAAGCCGAAGACCGGACTGCCGGCGGCGGCGCGCGAGGCGCGTTACCGCCTGCTCGCGCAGGCCGCGCGTGCCGTCGGCGCGAGCCATGTGCTGACCGCCCACACCCGCGACGACCAGGCCGAGACCCTGTTGATGCGCCTGTTGCGCGGCAGCGGACTTGCCGGGCTGTCGGCAATGGCCTCCCTCAGCGAGCGCGACGGGATCGTGCTGGCGCGTCCGCTGCTCGAGGTCCCGAAGGCGCAGCTGATCGCGACCTTGAAGCGGGCCAGGATCGGCTTTGCCGACGATCCCACCAACCGCGACACCGCCTTCACCCGGCCGCGGCTGCGGGCGCTGCTGCCGCTCCTTGCGGCCGAGGGTGGCGACGCCCGCACGCTGGTGCGGCTCGCGGCCCGGCTGGCGCGGGCCAATGCGGCGGTCGAGCTGCTGGCCGACGGCGCCGAGCGCTTCCTCCATTTGAGGGATCGCGGCGATGCGCCGCAGGCAGGTGTTCGAAGCTTCGAGGCCTCGGCCTTTGCCGTCCTGCCGGAGGAGGTCCGGCTGCGGCTCCTGCTGCGGGCCATCAACGCGCTCGGGCATGAAGGGCCGGCGGAACTCGGCAAGGTTGAGTCTCTCCTTGCCGCGCTCGACCAGGCCATCGCCGCAAGCCCTCGCACGGGCGCAAATGGCCGGCAGGCCTTGAGGCAGACCCTTGCGGGAGCCTTGATCAGCCTTGCCGGCGGGCGTATCCACATCGCACCGGCGCCGGTCCGGCGTCGCAAGGGCGGATAGGCGCGGACGAGGGCGGATCATGACACCGGCCAATTCGGCCCCGCGCCGTCAGGACACCTTAACCAGGCAGGAAAAACCCCGCTCCGGACGCCATTATTTCAGCGGGAATCGCTCTAAGATGGGATAAATAGTCCCACCTCGTTCCCTTGGCAGCGACCGGGACGGCACCTAAATTGTATGCGTCTAACGATGAGGATTCCTTGGGGATTTCCTCGTAGAGCCCAAGGATGAGGCCGCGATCCGCGCGACCACGAAGGAAGATCGATGAACGCCAATCTGCGCAATTTCGCCCTCTGGGTCATCATTGTCTTGCTGCTTTTGGCGTTGTTCACGCTCTTCCAGAATCCGGGTCAGCGGGCCTCCTCGCAGGACATCGCCTTCTCGCAGCTCCTGAGCGAGGTTGACCGCGGCAATGTGCGCGACGTCGTGATCCAGGGGCCGGACATTCACGGCACCTTCACCAACGGCTCCAGCTTCCAGACCTATGCGCCCAGCGACCCGACGCTGGTGAAGCGCCTCTATGACAGCAAGGTGCAGATCACCGCGAAGCCGCCCGGCGACAACGTGCCGTGGTTCGTCTCGCTGCTGGTCTCCTGGCTGCCGTTCATCGCCCTGATCGGCGTGTGGATCTTCCTGTCGCGGCAGATGCAGGGCGGCGCCGGCAAGGCGATGGGCTTTGGCAAGTCGCGCGCCAAGATGCTGACCGAAGCGCATGGCCGCGTCACCTTCGAGGACGTCGCCGGCGTCGACGAGGCCAAGCAGGACCTGCAGGAGATCGTCGAATTCCTGCGCGACCCCGGCAAGTTCCAGCGCCTCGGCGGCCGCATTCCGCGCGGCGTGCTGCTGGTCGGCCCTCCCGGCACCGGTAAGACCCTGATCGCGCGTGCGGTCGCGGGCGAAGCCAACGTGCCGTTCTTCACCATCTCCGGTTCTGACTTCGTCGAGATGTTCGTCGGCGTCGGCGCGAGCCGCGTCCGCGACATGTTCGAACAGGCCAAGAAGAACGCGCCCTGCATCATCTTCATCGACGAAATCGACGCGGTCGGTCGTCATCGTGGCGCCGGCCTCGGCGGCGGCAATGACGAGCGCGAGCAGACGCTGAACCAGCTGCTGGTCGAGATGGACGGCTTCGAGGCGAACGAGGGCGTGATCCTGATCGCCGCGACCAACCGTCCCGACGTGCTCGATCCCGCGCTGCTGCGTCCGGGCCGCTTCGACCGTCAGGTCGTGGTGCCGAACCCCGATGTCGTCGGCCGCGAGCAGATCCTCAAGGTTCACGTTCGCAAGGTGCCGCTGGCGCCCGATATCAACCTCAAGACCATCGCGCGCGGCACCCCGGGCTTCTCCGGCGCCGACCTGATGAACCTCGTCAACGAGGCCGCTTTGACCGCCGCCCGCCGCAACAAGCGGATGGTGACGCAGGCCGAATTCGAAGAGGCCAAGGACAAGGTGATGATGGGCGCCGAGCGCAAATCGCTCGTCATGACCGAGGAAGAGAAGTTGCTGACCGCCTATCACGAGGGCGGCCACGCCATCGTCGGCCTCAACGTCGTCGCGACCGACCCGATCCACAAGGCGACCATCATTCCGCGCGGCCGTGCGCTCGGCATGGTCATGCAGCTCCCCGAGCGCGACAAGCTGTCGATGTCTCTGGAGCAGATGACCTCGCGGCTCGCGATCATGATGGGCGGCCGTGTCGCCGAAGAGCTGATCTTCGGCCGCGAGAAGGTGACCTCGGGTGCGTCCTCCGACATCGAGCAGGCGACACGCCTGGCCCGGATGATGGTGACGCGCTGGGGCCTGTCCGAGGCGCTCGGCACCGTGTCCTATGGCGAAAACCAGGACGAGGTTTTCCTGGGCATGTCGGTGTCGCGCACCCAGAACGCATCGGAGGCGACGGTCCAGAAGATCGACACCGAGATCCGGCGTTTCGTGGAAGAGGGCTACAACGAAGCGACGCGTATTCTCACCGAGAAGCGCGCCGATCTCGAAGCGCTCGCCAAGGGCCTGCTGGAGTTCGAGACGCTGAGCGGCGACGAGATCGTCGATCTGCTCAAGGGCAAGAAGCCGAACCGCGAGTCCGTGCTCGAGCCGAGCACGCCGCGCGCCTCCGCGGTGCCCCCGGCCGGCAAGTCGCCGCGCCCGCGGCCCGATACGGATCCCGGCCTGGAGCCGCAGCCGCAGGCGTAATTGCGAGCGGCAGGTGAGATTGCAAAACGCGGCGGAAACGCCGCGTTTTTTGTTGGCTGGCGGTTCGCGGATGCAGGGCGCTCCCGGCGCGAGCGAAGCGCGCGGCTTCCGGGGCAACCGCGGGAATCACTAAAGAAGAACTTAACGCTTGCGTCCTATTTTGGCCCGCCATGACTGACCAGGTCGTCCACAGCGCGGTTCAACCGTTTTCGGCACGTGCAGCGCTCCCTTGGGCAGTGGGCCTCGGCGTCTATGCCCTGTTGCTGACCGTTGGGCCGTGGCTGCTCGGTGATCCCGACAGCTATTCTCATATCGAGGTCGGGCGTTGGATCATCGCGCATGGCACCCTGCCGGAGAGCGATCCCTTTTCGTTTTCGAAGCATGGCGCGCCCTGGATCACCTTCGAGTGGCTCTCGGAAATCGTCTACGCCGGAGCCTACGCATTGTCCGGCTGGCCCGGCGTCGTCGTCGTCGCAGCAGCGGCGATAGCGCTCGCCTTTGGCCTGTTCACCTTCTTCCTGCTGCGCGAGCTCTCGCCGGCCCTGACGCTGCTCATGGTGATCGCGGCCGTCATCCTGTTGGCGCCGCATATGCTGGCGCGGCCGCATGTCCTCGTGCTGCCGGTGATGGTGATTTGGGCGGCGGCCCTGGTGCGCTGCATGGATCGCGGCGGGCCTCCGCCATACTGGGCGCTGCCGCTGCTGGTGCTGTGGACCAATCTGCATGGCAGCGTGGTGCTCGCGCTCGGGCTGATCGGTCCGGCCGTGCTCGAGGCGCTGCTGCGTGAGGAGCGAAGCGAATGGCCGCGCGTGCTGCTGCGATGGCTGCCCTTCTCGGCCCTTGCCCTCGCTGCGTCCTGTCTGACGCCGCACGGGCCGGAGCCGCTGCTGATGCCGCTGACGACACTCGGCCTCGGCTCTGCGCTCGCCTGGATCGGGGAATGGCGGCCGCAGGATTTCAGCCATGTCGGTGGCTTCGAGTTGCTGCTGCTGGCCGGCATCTTTGCGCTCGCGCGCGGCGTGACGTTGCCGGTCGTGCGGGCCCTGGTGGTGATCGGCCTGCTCCATTTCGCACTGGCGCAGGTACGCAACGCGGATCTGCTGGCCATGCTGGCGCCGCTCTATCTGGCGGCCCCCTTGGGTCGGACATTCGGCGGGCGGATCACGGACGATGCGGAGGGCGCGTCGCGCGGCCTGAATCTGGCCGCGTTCGGTGTTCTGATCGCGATGAGCGGGGCGGCGCTGGCGCGCGACATACGGCCGGCTACCGTCATCACCCCTCAAGCTGCCGTCGCGCAAGCCGACCTCGCCAAGGCGGGGCGCGTGCTCAACGATTATTCCTTCGGCGGCTATTTGATCTTTGCCGGCATTCCCACCTTCATCGATGGTCGCGGCGAACTGTATGGCGGGCCGTTCATCGACCGCTACAATCGTGCCCTGGCGCTGGTTGACCTCGCAGATTTTCTCAAGCTGCTCGACGAATACGACATCGGCGCGACGCTGCTCGCGCCGCGGACACCGGCGGTCGCGATGCTCGACCGGCTGCCCCAGTGGCAACGCGTCTACAGCGACGACGTGGCGGTCGTGCACAAGCGGCGGGATACGCCGCAAAGATAAGTCAGACGGACCCGAAGGCCGCGTATTGGCCGCCGAGCGACACGCCGCTCAGGGCATCTTCGAGGCGACGCGCCGGTTTGGTGTCCCAGGGGAGCAGCAGGAAATGGCGGGCGCCGATCTCCCGCAAGCCGCCCGCAGCCATCAATTTTCGGGTTTTGCCGGCACTGAGCAGGACGGCGTCCCGGTCGAACTCGCAGCGCGCAACGGCAAGACGTGTCAGCGGGTTGTAGGGATTGTGCTCGATCACGCAGACGAGCCCCCCGGGCCGCACCACCCGCCGCATCTCGGTGATGAAATGCGTCCATTCGGCCGGCACGATATGGTGCATCACGCAGATGGCCGTGACGAGATCGAAGCTGGCGTCCTCGAAGGGAAACGTGCGGCCGTCAAACTCGCGGTAGTCGACCCCGCTATTGGCCGCGCGGGCCTGCGCCAGGCTGGCCGACGAAACGTCGATGCCGCTCAAGCGGCCGACCATGCCGTGCAACAGGGGATGAAGGCTGCCGACACCGCAGCCGACGTCCAGCATGTCGGGCCTCTCGGTGTTCAGCCGCTGCGCGATCAGATCGGCCAGGAGATCGGCCTTCGCGCGCATGAAGAAATCATGCGGCAAGCCGGAGAAGTCGATCGAGGATTGGACAACGTCACGGTAGTTGGCGTGATAGCCGTCGAAGAGCTCGCTCATGCGCCGGATCACTCGTTGACTGCGTGGATTGCAGGCGCTGCCGCCGCCTCGTTGCGATCGAAGCCGGCGCGCGTCTGTACCACATAGAGCGGGCGGCGTTTCACCTCGGCATGGATGCGGCCGACATACAGCCCCACGATACCGGTCATCAGCATGTTGATTCCGCACAGCAGCGACACGACGACGATCGTCGACGACCAGCCGGTCACGAGATGGCTGTCTTTGCTGAGCCACAGCAGGATCACCCAGCCGCCGTAGAGCAGGGCCAGTCCCGAAACCGTCAAGCCGCACCAGATCGCAAGCCGCAGGGGCAGATCGGAAAAGCCGAGCGCGGCGTTCACCGCGAGTCGCACCATCTTGAACAGCGGGTATTTGGTTTCGCCCGCGGCTCGCTCGAGGCGGTGGAAGGCGACCTCGGCCTGCCGGAAACCGAGCCAGGCGATCATGCCGCGTACGAAGCGATCCTGCTCCGGCATCTGCCTGAGTGCGTCGAGCACCTTGCGATCGATCAGGCGGAAGTCGCCGACATCGGCGGGGATGCCGACCGAGGACATCCTGCCGAGGAGCCGGTAGAACAGATGCGCCGTCGCACGCTTGAACCGGCTTTCGCCTTCGCGTGACAGGCGGCGGGCGTGGACGACGTCGTTGCCTTCCTGCCATTTTGCGATCAATTGCTCGATCACTTCGGGCGGATCCTGCAAATCGGCATCCATCACGATGATCGCATCACCTTCCGCGGCGTCCATGCCGGCGGTGATTGCGACCTGATGGCCGAAATTTCGCGACAGGCCGATATAGCGAAAGCGCGGATCGCGCTTGGCGAGCGCCTGGAGCACGATCGAGCTGGAATCGCTGCTGCCGTCGTCGACGAAGATCGCTTCAGCCGGACCGTCGAGCCGGGACAAGACCAGGTCGAGCCGGCGCAGCAGGACCGGCAGCACGGCTTCCTCGTTGAACACGGGGATGACGAGGCTGTAGCGGATCGATCTGGAATTGGCCGCCATGCGAGAGATTCCGGCTGGGTTGCAGGGGCGGGAGTCTAGTTCGGCGGTGGTTAAGGTCGCCTTGCCGCGACTGTTAAGGATCTAGGGCACTCGGGCGATTGAGGGCGGAGGCGGAACGGAATGGCGATGCACGATTAACCATGCTTGCGCAGCCGTGGCGTCGGTCTAGGACCTGCGGCGGATCTTGTAGAGAACAAATCGCTCCGAGGTGTCCAGCACCTCGAGCAGTTCCGGCAGCGGGTTCGCGGCCGGCGGTCCGAGCACATAGAGATAGTCGTAGTCCCGGTACCAGGTGCGGATGAACGGCGGAACGTCCGCCGGCGGCCGGCTTGCCGCAATCGCGGTGAGCAGCTCCGACGGCACCGGCCCTCCATAGGGAATGGCAAGGCGGCGCGCGCTCTCGCGTGGCCGCACCGGCTGCTTGCCCGCTTCCGTGAAGAGGTTGGGCACGAACGCGTTGGCATAATGCACGGCCAGCGTCGGCGCATAGTACATCGGATACGAGGTGAGGTCGGCGAAGGGCGGATCACCATTGTCGCCCGTGCTTCCAACGAGAACGCGTGAGCCGCGCTCGATCTTCTGGAACGAGGCGATGATCGCCGCATAGTCGGCGCGGTAAGGCAGCCACACCGCGAGGACGATCGCGAGATTGATCAGTGTGATCCCACTGATCGCGGCGAGCGCAGCCGTTCTCCAGGCCCGGCTCGGCAGCGACAGCGAGCAGAAGGCCGGCAGGATCAGAGCTGCAGCGGGAATCACGCGAAGGTCCACGAACGAGGTTCCGAACAGCTTGGAGGGAATGACCAGGTAGAGCAGTGCAAAGCCGATCGCGAGCCAGAGGCCGGCCGGCTCGAGCTTGAGGACGCCGCGCCTTGCGGCAAAAAGCAACGAGATCATCAGCGCCAGCCCGGTCACTGCCGATGCCGTCAGGCTGTAGCCGTTCAGGATGCGCAACGGCCAGATCGGCTTGAATCCGAAGAACCAGCTCGTCCCCTCGCTTCCGATCGAGCCCGCCGTCATTTGCATGATCCCAAACAACACGAGCGCCGGCAGGGCCAGCGCGCCGAGCCGCGCGGCCACGCCCAGGTACGATGCTCGCTGCTGACGAATGCGCGAGAGCTCGTAGAGGCCAAGCGTCGCGCCGTAGATACCGAGGGAGAAGAAATGCGCCGCATACAGCGCAGCGACGAACAGCAAATTGGCGACGAAACGCAGCGGCCATGGGCCTTCGGCCAGCATCAGGTAGATTGCGATGCCCCAGAGAGCGAGGCCGAGGCCAAACTCGAAATTCACGAAGCCCCAGCTGAACGGCAGACAGTAGAGGAAAGCGAGCGCAGCGAAGCCGGCAAGATGAACCCGGCCCTTCCGCGCCCATTCCAGCAGCAGCGCACCCCCGACGATCAGCAATTGGCTCAGCAGCAGAAACAGCCGCGTGGCGTGCTCGACGCTCATCAGCCGCGCCAGCTGCGGCACCAGCAGATCCATTCCAAGGTTGGGATAGAAGGCCCAGGCCACCTCGTAATACGGATTGGCGTCGGGGGTGCCGTTCCGGCTCAGAATGTACATGCGGGCGAGGTGATTGGGATAATCCACCATCGCGGGAATGGGGGTCAGCAGCACCGGAAGAAGGGAGACCGCCGCCAGCACCGCAAGAACGGCGATTCCCACGGACCGCTCCGAGTCGAGCCGAGCCGGGATGGTCAAAGTCGGCCTGTCAAAACAAGACATGTCGCGGGATCGCCGGGGTTTGAGCGTGGTGTGCCAGGTCGCGTCCACGTCGCCTTTGGAGGGACATCTCACGGTTACGAGTACGCCCTCAAGGAGGTTCTCACTTCGAAGGCGTCGCTGTCGCGCTGTCCGCATGGTCTCGCACATGGATCACCGCGATGTCGTCCGCATAGATCCGCTTCCAGCCCTTGAGCTGGTCGAGGATCTGCGGGCCCGGCGCATCGGCAACCAGGAGCGTCGCGTCGATCTTGTACTCGTCGAGCAGGCGCGGCAGCAGCTCGGGCTTCTTGCCCTCCGTCGCCTTGAAGAAGTCCATGACGAATTTCTCGCCATAGAGCTCGGCACGGCCGTCAACGAAGACCGGAATATCGCGCGAGATCAGATAGCCGCCGAACTGGTAGGCATTGAAGATGCGCTGCATCTTGCGTTGCTCGAGTACGTCGACGGCCGCAACCGGCGTGTGCGTCGTCGTGAAGGTGAAGCGGTGGTGCGCCATGTAGAGCGACGTCGAGGTCCAGCTCGCCGCCACGATCATCAGCGCGCCAAGCGCGGTGACATGGCGGGCGGGCCAGCGCCCGGCACCGGCGGCGTCAGGCGCCGGGCGCGGGAACATCTCGCCGAGCGGCTTTGCCAGCACCAGCGGCACCACGAACGCAAATGCCTCGATGCTCCTGACATGGGTCAGCGCGCTCCAGGTCAGGAACAGGATCAGGAAGATCCGGGGCGCCGACAGCACCAGGCCGCGATAATAGCCGAATGCGATCAGGCCGAGCAGGGCGCCTTCGAATGGGGTGAACGTGGAGAAGTTCGCGGGCATCCATTCGAAGATCAGCGACAGCAATTCGCCGAGGCCGAGAATATTGGTCGCGCCCAGCAGCGTCCGCCAGCCATACGGCGTGCAGCAGCTCGCGATCAGAGCACCGATTCCAAACAACACCCAGCGCATGAACAGCTGGAGCCGTCGTCCCTTCTCGGCGTGCTCGACGGCCTCGAGCGCGATCGGGCCGATCAGCACGAGGCCCAGCACGAAGCCGCCATGCAAATTCGCCCAGAGCGCCATCAGCGGCAGCCAATACCAGGACGGCGCGCTCTTGCGGTCGGCAGCTGCCATCAGCAGACCGACCCACGCCACCATGACGGGCAGCGCCAGGATATGCGGCCGCGCCAGCACGTGATGGGCCGACAGCAGCAGCGCCAGCATCGCGAACAGCACTGCGCGTGGTGCCTCGATCTGCACGTCGAGCAGATAGACGAAGATCGCGACCGTGACCGCGACCGCGACCGCGGTGAGGATGACGGGACCTGCCCAGTCCCATTGCGCGTGGGAATAGGCGAACAGCACCTGCGACAGCCACGACGTCGACATCCATGGCGCGCCCGTTCGCGTGAACGAATAGAAGTCGGTGGTGGGCATGGCGCGGTGATCGAGGATCCATTGCCCGATCTTCACCTGCCAGAACGAGTCGGAGTCCTGTAGCCGGGTGTCGCCGAGGTAGAGGAAGAACAGATAGACGCCGGCGCCGACGCATAGCGGCACCAGGGCCCTCGCGCGGCTCTGCGCCGCGATGCTGTTGGCAAAGGAAAGTGACATGCCGCCTCGTCGTCCTGTTGTTCTTGTCGGTCGGGCATGATCCGGACCCGGCGGGCCGCGTTGGCGCAAAGTGAGGTGCGGTTTCCGAGAAGATCATGCTCAAGCAATCACCTGAAGCGCGATGAAGGATTTCATCTCATCGCGCGCCAGTCCGAGCGGGCGGCATTGGATCACGGGCGGTCATAACTTCGGGTAAACCTGCAGGCTACGCCGGTTTCATGTCCCGACAATTTAACGGATTGTTTTAGATTTCGATTTACCATCGGCGAATACACGCAAACCGCTCGGTGTTTACGCAGACGAATTAACTGCGGCGCAATTCTTTGCCTCTACGTTTGGTTCCATGGTCGGGCGGCGCTGGGAAGCCGAAAAGACCAGATCAGTTGTAGCCTCGTGTACTCATTTGGAGCACTCTATGAAGAACCTCGTTGCGCGTTTCCTGAAGGATGAATCCGGCGCCACCGCCATTGAATACGGCCTGATCGCTGCCGGCATCGCGCTGGCCATCATCACCGTCGTCAACAATCTCGGCACCACGCTGAACGCCAAGTTCACCTCGATCTCGAGCAGCCTCAAGTAAGGCCGGCCGACCTGAGAATTCTGAGAGCCTCGTCCAAGACGAGGCTCTTTTCTTTTGTGCGAGGGCTTGCCGCCGGCCGATAGGCTAACGGACGAGGTGGCGTTTCGCGGGGAGGTGTCCGGCTCTCATTTTGGCGAGCCCGCGGCTTGTGTCTTGAGCCGTGTGGCCGGCGTTCCTGCCCGTGCGAGGCGCGCGAGAGCTGGCGGCCTGAAGCATGATCCGGATCATGCTCGAGATTTGGTTCGTGCCTCATTGTGACGCGGAGGGTTTGGTCGGTGTGTCGTCGCGAACGTGGACCACCGCGATGTCATCCGCATAGAGTCGTTTCCAGCCCGGCAAATGGTCCATGATCATCGATGCCGGGACCGTCCTGTTCAGCAGAGTCGCGTCGATCCGGTAGGTTTCGAGCAGGCGCAGCAGGGTCTCGACGTTCTTGCCTTCGACAGCCTCGAAATAGTCGAGCACGAATTGCTCGCCATACAGTTCGGCGCGGCCGTCGATGAAGGTCTTGATGTTGCGGGTGACCAGATAGCCGCCGATCGGCGCGGTGCTGAAGATCCGCTGCGCGTGCCGCCGCTCGAGCAGGTCGACCGCGGCCGCAGGAGACGGATCGCTGATGAAGGCATAGCGGTGCGGCGTGGCATAGGACCTCGTGATGCTCCAGCCGGCCGCGACGATCGCGAGCGCCGCGATCGCGGTCAGCGCAAAAGAGGGCCGCGTTTCCGTTCCCCTGGGTGCAACGGACCTCGTCATTCCAAAATGTTCGGCGAACGGTTTCGACAGCACGAGCGGCGTCAACAGCGCAAAAACCTCGATGTTCCTGAAGTGGCTGAGAGCCGCCCAGACCAGGCCGAGCAGCAGAAGAATACGGGTCGCGGTCAGCACCACGCCGCTGTAGTAGCCAATGCCGATCAAGCCGAGCAGGCTGACTCCGAACAGATCGAGCGAGCTGAAGTCGGCTGGCCTCCACTCCCCGATCATCGAGAGCAGCTTGCCGAGGTTGAGGATTTTCGTCGACGCGAGGAGCGTGTTCCAGCCATAGGGCGTGCAGCAGCTTGCCGCAAGCGCGGCAAGCCCGAACACGGTCCAGCGTGCGGCCAGTGCAAAGCGGTCCTTGCGATCGGCGGACGCGATCGCATCGAGGCCAACGGCTCCGATCAGCGCTAGACCCATGACGAAGCCGCCGTGAAGATTGGCCCACAGCGCCATCAGGGGCAGCAACAGCCAGGATGGCGCGGTGCGCCGGTCGGCGGCCGCCAGCAGTCCGCCGACAAAGGCCAGCATGACAGGCAGGGCCAGCATGTGCGGGCGCGCGAAAAAATGGCCCATCGACATCACGAGAATTGGGGCGATGAGCAGCAAGGCGCGCGCGGGATCCAGATAGGGGTCTATCAGGTGCGCGAAAATCGCCGCGGTCGCGCCGATCGCGAGCGACGTCAGGATAACCACGCCCGCCCAGTTCGACGGTTCGTAAACCAGCGCGAACAAAACTTGCGACAGCCAGGAACTCGAGATCCAGGGCTCGCCGTCGCGCGTGAACGAATAGATGTCGTTGTGGGGCAACGCGCGGTGTTCGAGGATCCACTGGCCGATCTTGATCTGCCACAGCGTGTCGGAATCCCGCAGCATGATGTCACCGACGCCAAGAAAGAACAGGTAGGCACCGGCACCGATGCAGAACGGCAAGATCCAGCGTGCTAAGCCGCGCGCGGGAGCGCTGCTTGTCAGGGAAAGCGACATTGAACTCTCGGGGTTGGATCGACCACGCAGTGACGGCGCATCGGCACATCACCATGATCGCGTTTAAGTTGAGGTAAACCAAACTGATCCTCCGCGGTCATCCCGCGTAAGGATGCGTTTATTATGCTTACGCCTGCTCTCCCGAGGTGCCGGGCGTTCGGATGATCATTTGCGTCTTGTCATCCCGCCTGAATAGTTGTTCAGTCTTTGCGGGGCGATTTGCATCTTTTGCGTGACGAAGCGTTTTGCCGCAGGGCGTGCGGCAGGCGTGTGGGACAGGAAGCGCGCCATGGTTTATCGGCGGACGCATCAAGTGGTGAAGCGCCTTGCGGCGCGGCGCAGTGCGATCTTGACGGCGGCACGGGAGACTGCAGCGGAAGGCGGGATGGCGGCGGTGCAGATCGCGCCCGTCGCGGTCCGGGCCAATGTCGCGGCCGGCACGGTCTACCGCTACTTCCCCTCCAAGGCCGAGCTGATCTCCGAGCTCATTGCCGAGGTCTCGCGCGATGAGCTCGCGGCGATCCGCCGGGCGGCCGATGCCGCGCCGGGGCCATCCTCGGCGCTGGCGGCCGCCGTCACCACCGTGGCGGTCCACACCCTGTCGCAGCGGCGGCTGGCCTGGGGCATTCTGGCCGAACCTGTCGATGTCGATGTCAGCGCCTCCCGCCTTGCCAGCCGGCGGGAGATTGCCGGCGAGATTGCCGCCCGGATCGACGCCGCGGTGCGTGCCGGTCACTTGCCGGCCCAGGACACCGCACTCGCCGCCACCGCCTTGCTCGGCGCGCTGCATGAGGCCCTGGTCGGGCCGCTAGCGCCTGACAATCTCGACGATCCCGTCAAGATGCGCGATGCGGTGCAGACCGTGACGCTGCTGGCGCTGCGTGCGGTCGGCGTCATGGACGCCCGCGCCCGGGGACTCGTGGTGCAGCAGACGCTGTTGCCGGCCGCGAAGGCGCTCGTTGGGGCGTAAAATCGCCCTGTGCACGAAGCGGCCGGCCTGACGGCGCTCAGATGGTTGACTGAGCGAGCCTTTTCGCAAAACCACAGCAGGATCGCCGGGCCCTCCGGCTACTGTGCATGGGGTTGTTTTTCGACTTTTTGTTTGGCGTGCCCTGGCGGGCCTACATGATCGCGTCGCCCTCGGGGCCGACCGAGGCGATGCGCACCATGTTGGTGGTGCCGGGGATGCCGAGCGGCACGCCTGCGACGATGATGACACGCTGGCCGGCGCGGACGAAACCGTCCCGGAACGCGATCTGGCCGGCGCGGCCGACCATGTCGTCCTGGTCGCGCGCGTCTTCCGCCACCACGCAATGCACGCCCCAGACCACCGCGAGCCGTCGGCCGGCGGTGATGTTCGGCGTGATCGCCACGATCGGCGGCTTCGGCCGCTCGCGCGCCACCCGCACTGCGGTCGAGCCCGAGCTGGTCCAGCAGATCAGGGCGGGAAGGTCGAGCGTCTCGGCGATCTGCCGCGCGGCGTCGGCGATGGCATCGCCCGCGGTGGATTCCGGCGCGGGACGCTGTGCGGTGAGCACGGAACGATAAATCGGGTCGCGCTCGACCTCCTCGCCGATGCGGTTCATGGTCGAGACCGCCTCGACCGGGAATTTGCCAGCCGCCGATTCCGCCGACAGCATGATGGCGTCGGCGCCCTCATAGACTGCCGTGGCGACGTCGGAGACCTCGGCGCGGGTCGGCACCGGCGACTGGATCATCGATTCCAGCATCTGGGTTGCGATCACCACCGGCTTGCCGGCGCGGCGTGCCATCCGCGTCATCTGCTTCTGCAGGCTCGGCACGCGCTCGAGCGGCAATTCGACGCCGAGGTCGCCGCGCGCCACCATCAGCGCGTCGGAAGCCTCGATGATGTCGGCGAGGCGGTCGATCGCCTGCGGCTTCTCGATCTTGGCCATGACCGCGGCGCGGCCGCGGATCATCTTCTTGGCTTCGATCACGTCGTCGGCACGCTGCACGAAGGACAGCGCGATCCAGTCGATGCCGGTGACGAGCGCCGCCTCGAGGTCGGCGCGGTCCTTCGAGGTCATGGCGGAGACCGGCAGGTCGGTGTCGGGCAGGCTGACGCCCTTGCGGTCGCTCATCTTGCCGCCGACCACGACCCGCGTCACCGCGTGCTCTTTCGAGGTCTCCTCCGCGATCAGGCGCACCTTGCCGTCGTCGAGCAGCAGCGCGTGGCCGGGCCGCAGCGCCGCCAGGATCTCGGGATGCGGCAGGTGGACGCGCGTGGTGTCGCCGGGGGCCTTGTCGGAATCCAGCGTGAAGGTCTGGCCGTTCTGCAGCTGCACCGAGCCTTCGGCGAACGAGCCGAGCCTGAGCTTCGGGCCCTGCAGGTCGACCAGGATGCCGATCGGCCGGCCATAGCTGCTCTCGACGTTGCGGATCGTCGCCACCAGCTCCCGCATCTTGTCATGCGGGGTGTGGCTCATGTTGATGCGAAACAGGTCGGCGCCGGCCTCGAACAGGCGGCGGATCATCGCGAGGTCTGAAGAGGCTGGGCCCAGGGTCGCGAGAATCTTTATACGGCGAAGACGCCTCATGGCTTATTTCCAGACGGGGGCGAGGGAGCTGGCGGGAGGCCAGGCGGGGCGGGGGGCGTACCACCGGGCGGGCTATTGGGCAAACCCGGAACCCCGCCCGGGCCAACCGGACCGGGGAGGCCGGGTACGCGCTGCTGCGCCGGCTGTTCGTTGGCATCGGTGAGCTGCACCGTCCACGCCCGCTGCTCACCGGTATCGACCTCGAAATAGCCGGTCCGGTCATAGCCGCGCGCGAGGCAATCCTCGGTGCCGCGGATGGTGAACTCCTTGTCGCGCGAGCACATGAAGGCCTGCCCCGACCACTCGCCGCCGCGGTCATAGTCGATGGCGTAGATGTAATAGTAACGGGCGACCAACGTTCCCCGCAGCAGGGTCTCGCAGGAGCGGGACGAGATGTTCCACCAGCCCTCGGTGGTCCAGCCCTCGGCGTCCTTGTAGCCGAGCGCAATGCCGACCCGGCTCGACGTGTTGTTGCAGAGACGGAAATCGGCGGAGGCCGGGCTGCTCCACAAGCACAGCAGGCCAATCGCCAGCACCGGGACCAACCGGGCGAGCATGCGAAGGGGGGAGCGGGGAGATTCGGCGATCATTGTCGCGGAAGCTATATCAGATCATTGGCGATTTGGCGTAGGGGGCCGGGGAACTGCCTCAAGGCCGGGTTCGGGTCGGTTTGCGCCGGGATATGGCAAAATCTGTGACAGGACCCACCTGATCCCATAAGGGTGACCGCAATCGGGGCAGGCCCAAAGGGATATCAAGGGACATAGCCATGGCAATCGACGACAAAACCAGAACGGAGCTCGAGGCGGCCGCTTTCCGCCGTCTGGTCGATCATCTGAAATCGCGGACGGATGTCCAGAACATCGACATGATGAATCTGGCGGGCTTCTGCCGCAACTGCCTGTCCAACTGGCTCAAGGAAGCTGCCGACGCCCAGGGCGTCGCCTTAAGCAAGGACGAGAGCCGGGAGGCCGTCTACGGCATGCCCTACGAGACCTGGAAGTCGAAATACCAGGGCACGGCCACGCCAGAACAGCTCGAGACGATGAAGAAGGTCCATCCCCACGGGCACTGAACGGCCCGGGTGCGCCTCGCTGAGTCGCACCACACAACAGCTTTCTTGGCCTCGCCGCAGGAAGGTGTGGGCGCGCTGTGGACGAGCGCGATGCTGCCTTGAACGCAGTCGGTACCAACCCTAAGGGTCTACCAGCACGCGCGGTGAGGGATGCCGGCGTCACCTCGTTTTGCCAGTTCCATTGGGAGTACCTAGATGGCCACCTCCGCCGCCGTCCGCGACGACGAGCCCGCGACGAAATTTGCCAAGGACCAGCTCAAATCCATCATCGAGCGCATCGAGCGGCTGGAGGAAGAGAAGAAGGCGATCTCCGACGACATCCGCGACGTCTATGCCGAAAGCAAAGGCAACGGCTACGACGTCAAGGCGCTACGCACCATCGTGCGCATGCGCAAGCAGGACCCCAACGAGCGCGCCGAGGCCGAGACGATTCTCGAGACCTACATGCAGGCGCTGGGCATGCTCTGAGGCGTTCGCGCCTCAAGCACGACTGCGGCAGCCCGGAGCACAGCGAAATCCGGGTTCTCGCAGTGTGAAAGCAATCCCGGATTGCGCCGCGCTCCATCCGGGCTAAAAATGGCGCGTGTTTCGTTTGCGAACGGAGTCGCGAATGACTGCGCCATCGCTGCCGCGCGAGGTGAACCGTGCCTTCGGCGCTCTGCCGGCACCGATCGGCAAGCGGCTGCTTCAGGTGCGCGCGCTGATCTTCGCGACGGCCGCGGCGTATGAAGAGGTCGGCCGGCTCACCGAGACTCTCAAATGGGGCGAGCCGGCGTATCTGACCGACGAGACCGGCAGCGGCTCGACGATCCGGCTCGGCCGCGTCAAGGACTCCGCACACGCCGCCATCCTGTTCAATTGCAAGACGACGCTGATCGATAGCTTCCGCGAACGCTTTCCCGATCGGTTCGAGTACCGGCAGACCCGGGCGCTGTTGTTGCCGGTGGTGGGCAAGCTGCCAAGCCGCGAGCTATCGGTCTGCCTGTCGCTGGCGCTGACGTATCATCTGGACCGGCGAGCGCGAAAGCGCGGTAGGGCGTTCTTGTAGCCTGGATGGAGCGAAGAGACTGAATTCGTGGAGGTAGCTCGGCGCCTCAGCGCAGCGCGGCCGTGCGCATGACGAAAGACGTCGTCTGGAGCTTCGCGGTCGCGCTGCCCGAAAAACTGTCGCAGGACAGGCCGTGCATCGGGTCGTCGGCAAAGCCCATCGCGATCACGGCCTGCGGCTTGACGAAATAGCCGCGCAGCGCGGCCGTATCGAGCTCGCCCATCAGCGTGACCGACATCGCGCGGCTGGCGCTCGGCGATAGCATCACGATCTTGAGCCAGATGCTCTCGCTCTTGGCGGCCGAGAGGCGGGTCGCGGTCGCGACCGCGCCGTCGACGCTCTTGCCGACCACCGTGTTGATTTCGGTCGCCTGGGCGATGCTGCGTGACGCGGGACGGGCCGAGCGCGGGATCGGCGCGGAGGCGGCGACGACATTGGCGCGATCAACCGGGGAGGCGGCCGGCGCGAAAGCCAGCGCCTGAAGGGCCGCGTTGGACACGCTCGCGGTTGCTTGCGGATCGGTGGCAGAGGCGAGCGCCTGGCGGGCCTTCAGCGCAGCGATTTGCGCCGGCGTCGCCTGCTGCGGCGCGGCCGGGACATCATCCCAGAAGCCGCGGGCGTTGATGATGTCGGCCGGGGTTTCCGGCTTGCCCTCCGCAGATTTGGGTGCCGGCTTGTCAGCCACGGCCGCGGGCTTCGGCTTGGGCGGCGCGACCAGCTGTGCGTCGGCCGAGGCGAGCTGGATCGCGGCGGCGATCTGCGGCTTGGCGCGCGGCGTCGGCACCGGATCGGCGGGCTTGGCTGCGGCTGCGACGACAGTTGCTGCCGCCGGCTTGGCGGCCGGCGCGGGCGCGCCCTCATCGTCCTCGTCGCTGCTGGCGGCCGGAGCGGCGGACTTGCCCTTGAACAAAGCGGCGAAGAAGTTCGGCTTGCTGCTGGAGTCGTCGCCATTGCCGCGGCGCTCGATCTCGGCCTTGGCGAGCTCATAGCCCTTGAGCGGGGTGCCGTCTGTCGGCAGATGCACCGTCTTTCCGTCCGGGAAGACGCGGGCGAGCTGGTCATGCGTCATGCGTGGCCAGTGCCGGATGCTGCCGGTGTCCAGATGCACGAAGGGCGAGCCCGACGTCGGGTAGAAGCCGACGCCGCCGCGCTGCAGGCGCAGGCCGGCGAAGCGGATCTGCTCCAGCGGCACGCCCGGAATGTAGAAGTCCATCGCATGTCCCAGCATGTGCTGGCTGAAGCGCGCCACCCCGGAGGAGCGGCGGCGGAGCATGGCGTTGGTGGCGGGGGAGCGGTAGGAGGAGATGATCTGGATCGGCTGCTTGGCGTCGACGTCGCGGTAGACTTCCCAGAGGATATCGAAGAGGCGGCGGTCCATGACCGTCTCGTCCTGGGTGCGCCAGTCGCGCAGGAAGTGATTGAGCTGCTTCAGCGCCGCTTCGTCATAGCGGCCATCACGCTTGAAGGTGACGGTCAGGTCTTCGCCGGAATGGGTGTGGTGGAAGGAGAGGGTCTTGGTTTCGCTCAGCGCGGCGGCGTTGTGGACTGAACCCGCGGCAGCAAGCAGCAATACGGCAGCGAGGCCGATCCGGGATCCGGCCTTCACTCCCGCATGGGACAACGACAGCACAGTAAATTGGCGTGCGAGACCAGTCAGCACGTATGAGCCCACCCAGTCGACGAGCGTTCAAAATGGACTCTCCCGCCAACCCCGTAGCAGTGCGAAAGAGGATGAACGCTTTCTTAAAGCGAGAAGGTTAATTCGAGGTTGACCTTCCCGCGCCCAAACCAAGTCAGGCTACAATCCTAACCCGTTGAGTGTGGCAAAAAAACGCCCGGTGCCGGGAGCCAGGTGGACAATGGTTAACGTTAAACGGCCCCATCCATGGGACGGGGCCGTTGATATCGTTGTGGAATTCGAAAAGCTGAGTTCCCGCAGCCTTACCGGGTGAACACCCGCTGCTGCTGGGACCGGCGGCCGACCGGAGCCGGCGGCGGGGTCGGCGCCCCGCCTCCGAACAGCCGTTCGAAGAAGTTCGGGCCCGACGAGCCGAAGCCACCGCCATTGTTGGCCACGGCCACGCCTGAGGGCAGGGTCGTCGCCGGGCGCGAATAGCTCGGCTGCGAGTGCGCAACGACGGCCTCGAGATCCTTGCCCCGGTTGTTCTTCAGGATGTTGATCATGGTCGCGTCGCGGCCATAGACGTCCTTGCGGAACTGCAGTTTGCCGGCATCGTCCACGAAGGCGGTCTGATAGGTGATGTTGACCGGGACCGGAGTCGGGAATTTCAGGTCGATCTCGCTCTTGCCGTACATGCTGCGCACGCGCTCGGGCGTGTACTTCTCGTTCGGCATGGTGATGTTGAGCAGCACGGACGCGTACTGATCCGGATTCTGCACGCGCATGCAGCCATGGCTGAAGGCGCGATCTTCCCTGGCGAACAGGTTCTTGTCCGGCGTGTCGTGCTGATAGACCAGGAACTTGTTCGGGAAGTTGAAGCGGATGCGGCCGAGCGCGTTGGCTTCACCGGGCGGCTGCGAGATGTGCACCGAGCCGTCGCGGTTCTGTTCGAGCTTGAGGCCCATGCGCTGCAGCACGGTCGGGTCCTGCTGCAACGCCGGCAGATACTCGTTGTAGACGATCGACGGCGGCACGTTCCAGGTCGGATTGACCGTGATGTACTTCATCGTCTCGGTCAGCAGCGGGGTCGCATGCGTGCCCGGCTTGCCGGTGACGACGCGGGTGGTCCAGACCTGCTGGCCGCGCTGCATCACCTTCAGCGTGTAGTCGGGAATGTTGAGGATCACATAGGCATCGCCCAGCGCGGGCGCGCCGAGATCGCGCGGCAGCCAGCGCCAGCGCTCCATGTTCACCAGCACCACGTCGATCTGCTTGTCGCGCTTGGGGGTGTTGAGCGCCTTGACCGTCTTGTCGTCGAGGATACCGGTCGCCTTCATCTCGGCGCCGCTCTGGAACTTGCGCACGGCGTCGGCGACCGCTGCGTCATAGCGGGTGTCGCCGGCATTCTCGGCAAGGCCGAGCTTGGCGCGAAGCTGCGGCACACGCGCATCTTCCACGACGACCTCAGCCTGCTTCTTGCTGGCCGGGGTGTATTTCAGCGCCGGACCGTCGGCGATCTCGATCACCGGGCCGCTGCCCTGACCACGAAGCTCCGCGAGCTTGGCCTTCAGCTCCTTGTAGAGCTTGTGCGGCGGATTGTAGCTGTCGAGCGCAGCGGAGGCGTCCGTCGCGGTCGTGACCTTGGCGAGCACCTCATTCGGGTCGACCGGATGCTCGGGATAGAGGATGTCGCCGCTGACCTGCGACCAATGCATGCGGCCGCTCTGGGCCTGGCGCGCATAGTCGAACATGCTGGCGGTGAGCTTGAGCTCGGCATCGGCCAGCGCATCGGGCGTGGTGGCGCTGGCGAAGTCCGGCACCGGATAGTCGGCGGGATTGAGGCCGTCGGACGCCGCGTCCTTCAGCCGCGCGATGACGCCCTTGGCCGCGGTGGTCAGGCTGCCGCCTTGCGTCCAGACCGGCGCGAAGTCGCGTGCGCCATAAAACTTCTCGATCGCCGCGCGCTCGTTCTTGCGATCGAAATGGCGCGAAGTCTTGGCGCCAATGATGTCCTTGAGCTTCTCGGCGACCGGCTGGTCGGCGGCGGGAACATTGCTCGCGGCCTTCACGGGCTCAACGGTAGGGGCCGCAGCCGTGGCCGGTGCCGCAGGCGCAGCCGGCATGGCGGTGTCTGCCTTGGCCGGCTCGGTCTTCACAGGCTCGGTCTTGGCAGGCTCGGTATTGGCCGTTTCGCCCTTCGGCGCCTCGGCGGCGGGCGTGGTGGCGATGTCGGAAGGCTTGGTCTCGACCTTGTTCGGGGCCGGCGCGATGTCAGCCTTCACGGGCGCCTGTGCCGGCTCCTTGGCGGAATCCTGCACCGTGGCGGTGGTGTCGAGCTTGATATCGGAGGCGGTCGGGGGCGGGACGTTGGCCGGCTCGGGGCGCGGGATCGCGGCTTCGATCGCGAGCTCGGCAGCGCTGCTGCGCGCCTGATCCTGCGCCAGGGCTGAGCTGGCCGACACCGTGAGGAAGGTCGCCGCGACCGTCATCAAGACACGGTCGAAGCCCGCACGGTGGTTCAAACAGTCACGCATTGTGTCGCACCCCTCGGGTGAACTGTCCCTCGTGGAACAGCTTTGTTATCGCCTATTGAGCTTCGGCTAAATCGCGCCGGCCTCTCGAAAGTTGCACGCCTGCACGCAACGATTCATACGCAGACGATATACAGGCCCCGGTTTTGCAGCCAGCGCTAACCGGGACAACTCACGCCAAACTGACTTCAAGGGAGCCTCTTGGCAACGGATTGTGCGCCTGCACAGCGCGCTTTTCCCTGTGTCTGTCACTTCCAAGTCACGGTTCAAGAAGCAGTCGAATTCTGTCGTCAGGCGAACGGCTTACAGCCGCTCCCGCATCGCCGCGCGAACCCTCGTTCGCATGATGCTCAGTGCGTCTCCTCGCCGCTTTTCCCGCCATGTCCGGGAACCCCGGCCTCGTCGAGTTTGCGGTAGAGGGTGGACCGGCCGATTTTGAGGCGGCGAGCCACCTCGGACATCTGGCCGCGGTAGTGCGAGATCGCGAAGCGGATGATCTCGTTCTCCATGTCCTCCAGCGAGCGGACATCGCCGGTCGCGGTGAGCAGGGCGAGCGTGCCTACCGCCGGGAGCGGCGCGATCGGTATTTCATTACCCGATACCACCGACGGGGTCGCCGCCGGCTCGAGCATCAGCGGGGCGGTCGGAATCTCGGTTACGGGATGCTGCTGCGAAGCGAGCAGAGGGAAGTCGCCGAGGCCGAGCTGGTCGCCGTCGCTCATCACCACGGCGCGGTAGACCGCGTTCTCGAGCTGGCGGATGTTGCCGGGCCAGTCGAGCTGGGCAAGATGGGCCATGGCCTCGCCGCTGATGCCGGTGATCGCGCGGTTCTCCTCGGCGGCAAACCGCGCCAGGAAATGCCGGAGCAGATGCGGGATGTCCTCGCGCCGCGCCCGGAGCGAGGGGATCGTCAGCGGCAGCACGTGCAGGCGATAGAACAGGTCTTCCCGGAAGTGTCCTTGTTTCACCCGCTCCAGCAGCCGGCGATTGGTTGCCGAGACGATGCGGACATCGACCTTGACGGGCTTGCGGCCGCCGACCGCCTCGACTGCGCCTTCCTGGAGCGCGCGCAGCAGCTTGACCTGCGCAGTCAGCGGCAGCTCGCTGACCTCGTCCAGAAACAGCGTGCCGCCATGGGCCTCGACGAACTTGCCCATGTGCCGCTCGGTCGCGCCGGTGAAGGCGCCCTTCTCGTGGCCGAAGAGAATGGACTCGACGAGGTTGTCGGGGATCGCGCCGCAATTGACGGCGACGAAGGGCTTGGCCTTGCGCTCGCCGCTGCCATGGATGGCGCGCGCGAACATCTCCTTGCCGACGCCGGACTCGCCTTCGATCAGAACGGGAATCGCCGAGTTCGCCGCCTTCTGCGCGGCGCGCATCACGGGTGCCATCGCCTCGGCGCGGGTGATGATGTCGGAGAAGGTCAGCCGGCCTTCGCGGCTGTGCCGGATGCGCTGCAATTCGCCCTTGAGCGCGGAGGCGTTGAGCGCGTTGCGCAGCGAGACCTGGAGCCGCTCCACACCAACCGGCTTGACCACGAAATCGGCCGCGCCGGCGCGCATCGCCGAGATCACGTTGTCGATGCCGCCATGGGCGGTCTGCACGATGACGGGGACGCTGAGGCCCGCTTCGCGGATTTTCGCCAGCACGCCCATGCCGTCGAGGCCGGGCATCACGAGATCGAGGATGACGGCGTCGATGGCCGGCGCGTCGGGAGCGGTAAGGGCGGCGATCGCGGCGTCACCGGAGTCCACGACGACCGTCTCATAGCCGCATTTCTGCACCATGTTCTCGACCAGCCGGCGGGCTACGGCGTCGTCGTCAGCGATCAAAATACTGGCAGCCATGGTGTTCCCCGCACGCTACTACTATCTGTCTCGAATCGGGGCACTCTGGCCGAAGCCGATTAACGCACTCTTAAACCTTGATGCCTCCGCCCGCCGTCGCGCTTGTTGAACACAGGTTTCCCACACAATGAATTCGCGCTCCAAGACTGCTCTCCGCAAGCCTGCCGCCAAAACATCCGCCGCCAGAACATCCGCCGCCAAGAAATCCGCCGCCAAGGCAAAGTCCCCCAAAACGCCGCTCGCAAAGCCTGCGAGCAAGACCGGCAAGCTTCCGGAGTGGAACCTTGCCGATCTCTATTCCGGGATCGATGCGCCGGAAGTGGCGCGCGATCTCGAAACGATGGATGCCGACTGCGTCGCGTTCGAGACGGACTACAAGGGCAAGCTGGCGACAGGGACAGCAAACGAAGATGGCGGAAAATGGCTCGCGGAAGCCGTGCGACGCTATGAGGCAATCGACGATCTTGCCGGCCGGCTCGGTTCCTATGCCGGGCTCGTCCACGCCGGCGACAGCGTGGACCCTGCGATTTCAAAGTTTTACGGCGATGTGTCGGAGCGGCTGACGGCGGCGTCCACGCATTTGCTGTTCTTTGCGCTCGAACTCAATCGTGTCGATGACGATATTTTGAACCGGGCCATGCAAGCGCCCGAGCTCGCGCACTACCGTCCCTGGATCGAGGATCTGCGCAAGGAGAAGCCGTATCAGCTCGACGACAAGCTCGAGCAGCTTTTCCTGGAGAAGGCGCAGACCGGCTATTCCGCCTTCAATCGGCTGTTCGACCAGACCATCTCCGGACTGCGCTTCAAGGTCGGGGCCAAGGAGCTGGCGATCGAGCCGACGCTCAATCTGTTGCAGGACCGCGACGGCGCCAAGCGCAAGAGCGCAGCCGAGGCACTGGCAAAAACCTTCAAGGCCAATGAGCGCACCTTTGCGCTGATCACCAACACGCTCGCCAAGGACAAGGACATCTCCGACCGCTGGCGCGGCTTCCAGGACGTCGCGGATTCCCGCCATCTGAACAACCGTGTCGAGCGCGAAGTGGTGGATGCGCTGGTCGCCTCGGTGCGGGCGGCCTATCCGAAGCTGTCGCATCGCTATTACGCGTTGAAGGCGAAGTGGTTCGGCAAGAAGCGGCTGGCTTATTGGGATCGCAACGCGCCGCTGCCCTTTGCCGCGACCGATACCATCGGCTGGCCCGACGCGCGCAACATGGTGCTGACGGCCTATCGCGGCTTCTCGCCCAAAATGGCCGATATCGCCGAGCGCTTCTTCACCGATCGCTGGATCGACGCGCCGGTGCGGCCGGGCAAGGCGCCGGGCGCGTTCTCGCATCCGACCACCCCGTCGGCGCATCCCTATGTCCTGATGAACTACCAGGGCAAGCCGCGCGATGTGATGACGCTCGCCCACGAGCTCGGCCATGGCGTGCATCAGGTGCTGGCGGCGAAGAACGGTGCGCTGATGGCGCCGACGCCGCTGACGCTGGCCGAGACCGCCAGTGTGTTTGGCGAGATGCTCACGTTCAGGCGGCTCCTTGCCCAGACCAAAAATGCAAAACAGCGCCAGGCGCTGCTCGCCGGCAAGGTCGAGGACATGATCAACACCGTGGTGCGGCAGATCGCGTTCTACTCGTTCGAGCGCGCGGTCCACACCGAGCGCAAGAACGGCGAGCTCACCGCGACGCGGCTCGGCGAGATCTGGCTGTCGGTGCAAGGCGAGAGCCTGGGTCCGGCGATCGAGATCAAGGCGGGCTATGAGAACTACTGGATGTACATCCCGCACTTCATCCATTCGCCGTTCTACGTTTACGCCTATGCCTTCGGCGATTGCCTCGTGAACTCGCTCTATGCGGTCTACGAGAACGCGGCCGAGGGTTTTGCCGAGCGTTATCTCGACATGCTCGCTGCCGGCGGCACCAAGCATTATTCCGAGTTGCTGCGGCCGTTCGGGCTCGATGCCAAGGACCCGAAGTTCTGGGACGGCGGCCTGAGTGTCATCGCCGGGATGATCGACGAGCTCGAGGCGATGGGCTGAGTGTAGGGCCGTAAAACATTTGTTGAACAATTGGGTGGGTCGTGTTATACAGATGTATAACGAGGTGCTGCCATGAACGAGAACGCGAGCTCTAAGGACTTGAAGAACGAATCCACCGTGCTTCAGGTGCGCAAGATAGGCAATTCGATCGGCGTTATCCTGCCGAAGGAGCTCGCGGGTCGTCTGAATCTCAAAGAGGGCGACAGGCTGTTTCCGGTCGAGCAGTCGGACGGTGGCGTGTTGCTGACGCCGCATGATCCTGACTTCGAAAAAGCAATGGAAGTCGCACGGCGAGGCATGAAGCGTTATCACAACGCTCTCGCCGAGCTTGCCAAGTGAATGAGCCGTTCTGGCTGACGCGTCGGATCATCATTGCGATCCACCACGAACAACTGGCGATCCATGGCGGCGCAAGCGGCCTTCGAGATGAAGGCATGCTCGAATCCGCGCTCGATCGGCCCAGAAACAAATGGTCTTACGAGAGCGCCGATCTTCCCGAATTGGCGGCGGCGTACGCCTTCGGCATCGCGCGCAACCATCCGTTCGTCGACGGCAATAAGCGCACGTCGCTGCTGGCGCTGTACACGTTTCTCGGCGTGAACGGCATCGACTTCGTTGTACCCGAGGCTGAAGCGGCAGCCATCATCCTGTCGCTCGCTGCCGGCGAGGTCAGCGAGGAGAACCTGACGCGTTGGATCCGCGACAATTGGGATTCCAAATGAGCCGATTTGCGGGAAAACCGCTGCCCAGCGCCGTTGCCCTGCTCGAAGGTTTCAGGTATCCCAGCCCAAGAATTCGACTTTCGACTGGGGACAATCCATGGCTGATCATAGCGAAGTGGCGTACAGCACCGCCGACGGCAACGACTACGTTGCCCACGAGCAGACCTACGAGGGCTTCATCAAGCTGGTGAAGTACGGCACGGTCTCGGTCGCGCTCATCGTGATCCTGATGGCGGTCTTCCTGACCTGATCTGTCGGCAGCTGCACACGCCAGCGGCAGCAGCTGCCCAGAATATTTGCATCCAAGCCGGTGCCAAAACCGGTATCGAACGCCGCGGGAGTAACGCTTAGTTTGCGCGCGCGCTGTCCCGCGCCGCCGGAGGACCTATGAAGATCGCCGTTGCCAAGGAAATCGATCCGCTCGAGCCGCGAGTCGCCGCTTCGCCCGATACGGTGAAGAAGTTCAAGGCGCTGGGCGCCGAGATCGCCGTCGAGCCGGGCGCCGGCCTCAAATCGGGCCTGCCGGATTCCGAATTCACCGCGGTAGGTGCCACCGTCAGCGCAGATGCGCTGAAGGATGCCGACATCATCATCAAGGTGAAGCGTCCTGAAGCCTCCGAACTCGCGCAGTACAAGCGCGGCGCGCTCGTCATCGCCATCATGGACCCCTATGGCAACGAGGCCGCGCTGAAGACGATCGCCGATGCCGGCGTCTCCGCCTTCGCGATGGAATTGATGCCGCGCATCACGCGCGCGCAGGTGATGGACGTGCTGTCCTCGCAGGCGAACCTCGCCGGTTACCGCGCCGTGATCGAGGGCGCCGAGGCGTTCGGCCGCGCCTTCCCGATGATGATGACCGCTGCCGGCACCGTGCCTGCGGCGAAAGTGTTCGTGATGGGCGTCGGCGTCGCCGGCCTCCAGGCGATCGCGACCGCGCGCCGTCTCGGCGCCATCGTGACCGCGACCGACGTGCGGCCCGCGACCAAAGAGCAGGTCGAATCGCTCGGCGCGAAATTCCTCGCCGTCGAGGACGAGGAGTTCAAGAACGCGCAGACCGCCGGCGGCTACGCCAAGGAGATGTCTAGGGAATACCAGGCCAAGCAGGCCGCGCTCACCGCCGAGCACATCAAGAAGCAGGACATCGTGATCACCACGGCGCTGATCCCGGGCCGGCCCGCGCCGAAGCTCGTCTCCGGCGAGATGGTCAAGTCGATGAAGCCGGGCTCGGTGCTGGTCGATCTCGCCGTCGAGCGCGGCGGCAATGTCGAAGGCGCCAAGGCCGGCGAGGTCGTCGACCTCGATGGCATCAAGATCGTCGGCTACACCAACGTCGCCGGCCGCGTCGCGGCCTCGGCCTCCAGCCTCTACGCGCGCAACCTGTTCTCCTTCATCGAGACCATGGTCGACAAGACGGAGAAGAAGCTCGCCGTGAACTGGGACGACGAACTGGTCAAGGCGACCGCGCTCACCAAAGACGGCGCCGTCATCCACCCGAACTTCCAGCCGAAGGCTTAAGGAGACCCGCCATGGAGCATGCTGCACAGGTCGTCGACCCCTTCATCTTCCGGCTGTCGATCTTCGTCCTCGCCGTCTTCGTCGGCTATTTCGTGGTGTGGTCGGTGACACCGGCGCTGCACACGCCGCTGATGAGCGTGACCAACGCGATCTCCTCGGTGATCGTGGTCGGCGCGTTGCTTGCCGGCGGCGTCGCGAACGTCTCGAGTGGCTCGGGCTGGGCCCGCGCCTTCGGCTTTGTCGCGCTCATTTTCGCCTGCGTGAACATTTTTGGCGGCTTCCTTGTCACCCAGCGCATGCTGGCGATGTACAAGAAGAAGTCGAAGTAAGCGGCCACCTCGGGCTGAAGGGATCAATGGGGACCTGAGATGAGCGCCAACCTCTCTGCATTTTTGTATCTCGTGGCGGGAGTGCTGTTCATCCTGTCGCTGCGCGGGCTGTCGAGCCCGGCTTCGTCGCGCCAGGGCAATCTGTTCGGCATGATCGGCATGGCGATTGCGGTCGCCACCACGCTGGCCAACCATCCGCCGGCAGACGGCCTCGCCTGGGTGCTCGTCATCGTCGGTATCGCCATCGGTGCCGCGATCGGCGCGGTGATCGCCCGTCGCGTGCCGATGACCTCGATGCCGGAGCTGGTCGCCGCCTTCCACTCGCTGGTCGGCATGGCCGCGGTGCTGGTCGCCGCCGGCGCGTTCTACGCGCCCGAGGCCTTCGATATCGGCACCCCCGGCAATATCCATCCGCAGAGCCTGGTCGAGATGTCGCTCGGCGTCGCCATCGGCGCGCTGACCTTCACCGGCTCGGTGATCGCGTTCCTGAAGCTGTCCGCGCGGATGAGCGGCGCGCCGATCATCCTGCCCGCCCGCCACATCATCAACATCGCGATTGCCGTGGCGCTGGTGTTCTTCATCGTTCGCCTGGTCCTGACCGGCGGCGCGCTCGACTTCTGGCTGATCGTCATCCTGGCGCTGGCGCTCGGCGTGCTCATGATCATCCCGATCGGCGGCGCCGACATGCCGGTCGTAATCTCGATGCTGAACTCCTACTCCGGCTGGGCTGCGGCCGGCATCGGCTTCACGCTCGGCAATTCCGCGCTGATCATCACCGGCGCGCTGGTCGGCTCGTCGGGCGCGATCCTGTCGTACATCATGTGCCACGCGATGAACCGGTCCTTCATCTCGGTCATCCTCGGCGGCTTCGGCGGCGAGACCGCGGCGGCCGGCGGTGGCGGCGGCGAGCAGAAGCCCGCCAAGCTCGGCTCGGCGGACGACGCGGCCTTCATCATGAAGAATGCCCAGAAGGTCATCATCGTGCCCGGCTACGGCATGGCGGTGGCGCAGGCGCAGCACGCGCTGCGCGAGATGGGCGACATCCTGAAGAAGGAAGGCGTCGAGGTGAAGTACGCCATTCACCCGGTCGCCGGCCGCATGCCCGGCCACATGAACGTGCTGCTCGCCGAAGCCAACGTCCCCTATGACGAGGTGTTCGAGCTCGAGGACATCAACTCCGAGTTCGCGCAGGCCGACATCGCCTTCGTGATCGGCGCCAACGACGTCACCAACCCGGCGGCCGAGGAGGACAAGACCTCGCCGATCTACGGCATGCCCGTGCTTCAGGTCTGGAAGGCCGGCACCGTGATGTTCATCAAGCGCTCGCTCGCCTCCGGCTATGCCGGCATCGACAATCCGCTGTTCTATCGCGACAACACCATGATGCTGCTCGGCGACGCCAAGAAGGTCACCGAGAACATCGTCAAGGCGATGTAGCACGCGAAGGAAACGGACCGTGGCCATCAACATGGAATGGTACCGGTCCCATCGCATGCCGCTCAAGGCGACGCGCGAGCAGCGCGTCGCATGGCATGCCGACCACAAGGCGGCGTGCGGCTGCCGCGACGTACCGGCGAGCCTCCGGCCCGATGTCATGAAATTGCTGCGGAGCCGTCGCAAGCCCTGAGCCTGAACCGGGGGCCAGCCGCGCAATGATCACCATCGCCAAATGGACCGTCATCCTGCTCGCGACCGTCTATCTCGCCGGGCTCGTCGCGCTCTATGCCCGGCAGCGCGAGATGCTGTTTCCGATACCGACCGCCAAGCGGACCCCGCCTGAGGCAGCAGATTGTCCCGAGCGGAGGAGCATGTCCTGACCACCTCGGATGGCGAGAAGATCATCGTCTGGCATGTGCCGGCGAGGCCGGGTCGTCCCGTGATCCTGTATTTTCCGGGCAATGGCGATTTTCTCGCCGGCCGTGTCAGCCGCTTCAAGGCCATGACGGCTGATGGCACCGGCTTGGTCGCGCTGTCCTACCGCGGCTATGCCGGCTCGAGCGGCGCGCCGAGCGAGGAGGGGTTGCTACGCGATGCCGCTGCCTTCTATGCCTTCACCACCGCCCGCTACACGGCGGAACGAATCGTCGCCTGGGTTTCTCGCTCGGGACCGGCGTGGCGGTTGCGCTCGCCTCGGAACAGCGTGTTGGAAAGCTCGTCCTGGAGGCCCCCTATACCTCGACGGCCGACATTGCATCTTCGTCATTCTGGTTCGTGCCGGTGCGCCTCTTGATGCGCGATCCGTTCCCTTCCGACGAGCGGATCGCGCGCGTCACGGTGCCGCTCCTGGTGATGCATGGCACCAATGACCTTGTCATTTCGATCGTGTTCGGAGAGCGTCTGTTCGCGCTCGCGCATGAACCGAAGCAGTTCGTTCGCTTTGCGGGCGGCGGACACGACAATCTCGATGCGTTCGGTGCGATCGAAACGGCAAGGCGCTTCATTGGATCCTGAACGGCTCGTCTCCCGGCTGTGGGGCGTATCCCTCGCCGCCATCCTCGCTTTGTTGCCGCAGCAGGCCTGGGCCGCAAGCGGCCTCGATGGTGCGGCGATGCGCTGGCCCTATGCGCTTCCCTTTGCCGGCCTGTTGCTGTCGATCGCGCTCGGACCGCTGCTGTTTGCAAAAGTCTGGCACCATCATTACGGCAAGATCGCTGCTGCCTGGTCGCTGCTGGCGCTGGCCTCGCTCGTCATTTTTGCCGGGAGCATGGCGACGCTGGCGGCGTTCGTCCACGCCATGCTCGCTGAATATCTCGGCTTCATCGTGCTGCTGTTCGCGCTCTATGTCGTGGCCGGTGGCATTCTCGTCACGGGCGACATCAAGGCCACGCCGGCGACGAATGCCGGCATCCTCGCGCTCGGCACCCTGATGGCAAGCATCGTCGGCACCACGGGGGCCGCGATGATCCTGGTCCGTCCGCTGATCCGCGCCAACCGGCCGCGGCGCCACAACGCCCATGTCATCATCTTCTTCATCATCCTGGTCGCCAATGTCGGCGGCGCGCTGAGCCCGCTCGGCGATCCCCCGCTGTTCGTCGGTTTCCTGCACGGCGTCGACTTCTTCTGGACCACGCGGAGCATCTGGTTGCAGACCGCAATCGTCGCCGGATTGCTGCTCGCGATCTTCATCGCCATCGATTCCTGGCGCTTCCGCAGCGAGCCCGCGCTGGGCGACGCCGGTCCTGCGGATCCGGTCCGCATCCGCGGTCTGGTCAACCTCGTGCTGATCGCAGCCATCGTCGCGAGCCTGCTGGCCTCGGCGATGTGGAAGCCCGCTATCGCCTTCGACATTCTCGGAACGAAGCTGGAGCTGGAAGACATCGCGCGCAATTTGGCGCTGCTTTCCATTGCGGCGCTGTCGGTGTGGCTGACGCCGGACGAGCACAGGCTGGCCAACGGCTTCACCTGGGAGCCGATCCGCGAGGTCGCAAAACTGTTCGCGGGCATTTTTGTCGCCATCATCCCGGTCATTGCCATGCTCAATGCCGGCCATCACGGCGCCTTTGCCTGGCTGTTGTCGGCCGTGACGGCACCGGACGGCACGCCGCGCGAGGTCGCCTATTTCTGGTTCACCGGCCTGATGTCGGCGTTTCTCGACAATGCGCCGACCTATCTCTTGTTCTTCCAGCTTGCCGGCGGCGATCCGCAAATGCTGATGCATCAGCTGTCGGGCACGCTCGCGTCGATCTCGATGGGCGCCGTCTACATGGGAGCGCTCACCTATATCGGCAACGCGCCGAACTTCATGGTCAGCAGCATTGCCAGCGAGAACGGGATCAAGATGCCGAGCTTCTTTGGCTATCTCGTGCGCGCCGGCGCGGTGCTGATCCCGCTGTTCATGCTGCTGACGCTGCTGCCGGTCGCGCCGATCCTGCGCTGGCATTGAATCCGCCGGCCGATTTGCTCGCCGCTCGACAACGAGCTCGAGCTCGGCCTCGACGCCCGGGGGGCAGCGTGCTCTTGCTCCCGACCTTCGTCCTGAGCATGCCGACCTTCGGCACGGGCAGGACAAACGTCCTGTTCGGGCTGGTCCATGTGATGGTATTTGGCGTCTACGTATTCATGGTTTCGTTGCCCTGAACCCACTTTGCGCTCACGCGGCCCTTCGGGGGCCGGGATCGCGTCCCAGGAGAGGTCCCAATGCTTGCCGCCAGATCCGAGGTTCAGGTCGACAACGAGGAGGTCCGGGTGACGGAATGGCGGCTCGGTCCGGGCAGCGCCACGGGGCATCACACCCACGGCATGGATTATGTGATTGTTCCCGTCGTCGCGGGCGAAATGACCATCGTGGCGCCGGGCGGCGAGCGGTCCAAGGCGCAGCTGGCAGCCGGGAAATCCTATTTCCGCAAGGCGGGCGTCCAACATGACGTACTTAACGAAACCTCAACCGAGATCGTGTTCCTTGAGATCGAGCTGAAGCCGTAGGTCCGGCCTTACAACTTGCCATCGATCCGTCGCAGTTGATCCCTTACAATGCCCCAAAGTTCCCGCATCAGATCGCGCGGGGAGTGGCCGGAATGCTGAAATACCTCGCTAAAATTTCGATGGATATTTTCCCCTCGGTGCTCGCGACGATCATCGGGGCGTACATCGTTAACCACTACATCAACGCCAAGCCGGCGGCTGACGCCCCTGCGGCCGTCGTGGCCCCTGCCGAGGCCGGCAAGAACGGCAAGCCCGCCGATGTGGCCAATCTCCCGGCGCCCGGCGTCAAGGCCAAAGGCATCCCCGAGAAGAGCGTGACGGACAAGCCGGCGGCTGAAAAGGCTGCCGATCAGCCGACTGCCGAGCACAAGGCTGCGGATGTGGCTCCGGCCGAGGCCAGCCCGCGTGGCAAGCCCTCGGCGCGCGAGAAGGCGGTCGCCAAGTCTACCCCGACGTCTACCCCGGCCGCCAGCACGCCCGCTCCCGCCGCTCCGGTGGTTGAGGCCAATTCGGCGCCGGCTGCCGCGGCTCAGGCCCCCGACGCCAACGACCTCGTGCGTGCTGCGATCGAGCGTCTGCGCAAATCTCCTGAGGGCAAGTCTCCTGAGGGCAAGTCGTCTGAGGGCAAGTCCGCCGAGACCAAGCCTGCCGAGGTTAGGCCGCCCGAGACCAGGTCAGCCGAGAAGCCGACCGAGCCTGCCGTGCGGGAAGCCGCTCGCACGCCCGAGGCCCCGCGGGTCATCAGCATGGAGCCGGCTACGGTCCGTCCGCTGCCGCCGCCGATCACGGTATCGACGCCCTCACCAGAGGCCTATGGCAAGGATGGCTCCTCGCCGGCCAATCCGTCCTATACGGCCTCGGTCGGCAGCGATGATCCGAACCGGATGACGCCGCCGGCCGACATTCCCGTGCCGGTGATCGCGCCACCGCTCGATCTGCGCGCCGACGCTGGCGGCTCCATGCCGCGGCCCAAGAAGACCAATGTCGCCGACGAGATGCTGTCGGGCATGAAGTCGATGTTCCACTCGGTTCTGCCGAAGAGCGCCACCCCCGATTGAGACGGTGCCAGAACCGTCAGCCGCCGACGCGGGCCAGGCCGCTGCGCGCGGCGTCGTCGCGTGGACGAAGCGAGACAGCCCTGGTGTAGGACGCCGCCGCCTTGGCCCTGTCGCCCAGCCGCTCATAGGCCTGTCCCCGCGCGGTCCAGACCTGCGCGTTGTGCGGATCGGCCTCTGAGGCCTCATCCAGATCGGCCGTGGCCTCCTTGACCTTGCCGAGCGCGAGATAGCTGGTGGCGCGGCCGAGCAGCGGCTCGACCTTCTGGGGATTGAGCCCGCTCGCAGCGCTGAAATCTGCGATCGCGAAGTCGTGCTGATTGTTGCTCTGGTAGATCAGGGCACGGCCATACAGCGCCTGCGCATTGTAGGGATCGAGCCCGACCGCGCGATTGAACTCGTCGAGCGCCGCCGCGACCTCGCCTGACTTGGCCAGGGATTGGGCTTTTGCGGTGTGGGCCTGAGCCTCGGTGACGTTGGCGGCGCTCACCGCGCTCTCGGCGGGCGCGGCGGCCTTGGGCGCCTCCTGCGGCTTGTCCTTCTCCGGCATCAGCGATCCCAGATCGAACGAGCAGCCGCACAACGCTATCCCCATGAGCGCCAGCGCGAACGGCGGCTGCGAGATCCGGCGTAGCCACGTCAAGCCGTGCTGGGGGAGGGGGGAGGCCATCTACGGTTCGCTCGCGCTAGAGCATGATCCGGACCCGAAGGGCCGCGTTGGCGAAAAGTATGCAGCGGTTTTTCCTCGCGACAAACGCGCAATGCGTTTGCGTAGAGATTGCTCAAACAACAAACTAAAGCGCGACGACGTTCAATCCAAATCTCATCGCGCTTGCGTGCCGCATCCGTGGTGCCGACCCGGAAAAGGCCCCGCGCACAAACAATAACGCGGGCCAGAGGCCCGCGTCATCGAAACTGAAATCTTGCAAAATTCGGTAAATCAGCGCGGTCCGCGCGGACCAGCACCTGCACCCGGGCCACGACCGCCGCGATCACCGCCGGGACCGGCGCCGAACACCGGCTTCGGCTTCATCGGCAGCAGGCCTTCGCGCTGCAGCTTCTTGCGGGCCAGCTTGCGCGCACGGCGCACAGCTTCGGCCTTTTCGCGGGCCTTCTTCTCGGAGGGCTTCTCGTAATGACCGCGGAGCTTCATCTCGCGGAAAATTCCCTCGCGCTGCATCTTCTTCTTCAGCGCCTTGAGGGCTTGGTCGACATTGTTATCGCGAACGAGAACCTGCACGCGGCATCCTCTTCAGTGGATCGGATTTGAATTCTGGTAAGACGAAGGGGATGGCGAAAACGCGCAAGCCCTTAACCTTGAGGGCGCGGATGTATCAGACAAATCCCGGGATGTCCACCGGACAAGCGGGCTTTCGGGCCAAGTTCAGCCATTAAATGAGGCGAAAATACCTCTGTGCGGCCCTGATTTGGGCGATTCGACGCCAGGGATGGGGCCGTTTCCGGAGCTTGTTCCGGAATCTTTGAAAGCAGGGGACGATACATGGATATCAAGAAATACGCCGCTGAAGCCATCGGCACCTTCTGGCTCACATTCGCAGGCTGCGGAAGCGCGGTGATCGCTGCCGGCTTCCCGCAGGTCGGAATCGGTCTGGTCGGTGTCTCCCTCGCATTCGGACTGAGCGTGGTCACCATGGCCTATGCGATCGGCCATATCTCCGGCTGCCATCTCAACCCGGCCGTCACGGTCGGTCTTGCCGCCGGCGGGCGTTTTCCGGCCGGCCAGATCCTGCCCTATGTGATCGCGCAGGTGGCCGGCGCGATCGTGGCCGCCTGGCTCCTCTACGTCATCGCGAGCGGAGCTCCCGGATTCGATGTCAGCAAGGGCTTCGCATCCAACGGCTATGATGCGCATTCGCCCGGCCAGTACAGCATGATCGTGTGCTTCCTCACCGAGGTGGTGATGACCATGATGTTCCTGTTCATCATCATGGGCGCGACCCATGGTCGCGCGCCCGCGGGCTTCGCGCCGCTCGCGATCGGGCTCGCGCTGGTGATGATCCATCTCGTCAGCATCCCCGTCACCAACACCTCGGTGAACCCGGCGCGCAGCACGGGTCCTGCGCTGTTCGTCGGCGGCTGGGCGATCGCGCAGCTCTGGCTGTTCTGGGTCGCACCGCTGATCGGCGGTGCGCTGGGCGGGGTGATCTATCGCTGGCTCAGCGAGGAGCCCACGGGCGTCGTCGCAGGCGCGAAGACGGCCTAAAGCGTTTTCGAGCGAAGCGGGATCGCAGCGATTGCTGCGGTCCCGCTACTTGCCTTTCGTCGGCCTGACTTCGGTGACGTGGCCCATCTTCCGGCCGGGGCGCGGCGCACCCTTGCCGTAGATGTGCACGGTCGCGCCGGGCACGCTCAGCCACTTTTCGTAATCGTTGATCTCGTCGCCGATCAGATTGGTCATGGTGACGACTTCGCCGTGGCGCACGGGCTTGCCGAGCGGCCAGCCGGCGATGGCGCGGATGTGCTGCTCGAACTGCGAGACCGACGCGCCGTCGAGCGTCCAGTGCCCGGAATTGTGCACGCGCGGGGCGATCTCATTGACCAGCACCTTCGGGCCTGTGCCGTTGGCGAGCACGAACATCTCGACAGCGAGCACGCCGACATAGTCGAGTGCGCTTGCGATCTTGCCGGCGATGCTGCGTGCTTCCTCGGCGAGCGCAGCCGGGATCGGCGCGGGCGCGCGCGATATCTTCAGGATGTGGTCGCGGTGCTCGTTCTCGGTGACATCGAAACACTCGACCTGGCCTGTGACTGAGCGTGCGGCGATCACGGAGATCTCGCGCTCGTATGGCACGAAGGCTTCCAGGATCGCGGATTTGGTCGCGAGGCTGGTCCACACCTTGGCGATATCGTCGCCCTCGCGGATGATGACCTGGCCCTTGCCGTCATAACCGAAGCGGCGGGTCTTGAGCACGGCCGGAAGGCCGATCCTGGCGATCGCCTCGCGCAGCGAGGACACCGAGGTGACGTCGGCATAGGCCGCAGTGCCGATGCCGAGCCGCGTCACGAAATCCTTCTCGGCGAGCCGGTCCTGGGTGGTCTCGAGGATCTTGCGGTTGGGCAGCACGGGTCGGCGCGCGTCCAGCACCATCGCGGCGGCCGATGGCACGTTCTCGAATTCGTAGGTGATGACGTCGACGTCGTTGGCGAACAGTTCGAGCGCTTCGACGTCGGCATATTCGGCGCAGGTCGCGTTCAATACGACGTCGAAAGCCGGCGAGTCCGGATCGGGCGAGAACACCTGGCAGCGCAGGCCGAGCCGCGCCGCAGCCATGGCCAGCATCCGGCCCAATTGTCCGCCGCCGAGGATTCCGATGGTGTCACCGGGCTTCAGCTTCACCTGCCTGGTGTCGGTCACGCCTTGTCCTCCGGGCGCTCGGCGACCGCCTCGGTCTGCGCCTTGCGCCAGGCGGCGAGGCGATTGGCCAAGGCCGGGTCGGACAACGCCAGGACGGCCGCTGCCAGTAGTGCGGCGTTGGTTGCCCCGGCCTTGCCGATGGCGAGGGTGCCGACCGGGATGCCGGCGGGCATCTGGACGATCGAATAGAGCGAATCGAGGCCCTTGAGCGTCTTGGATTCGACGGGAACGCCGAACACCGGGAGTTCGGTCAGCGCCGCCGCCATACCGGGCAGGTGCGCAGCGCCACCGGCGCCGGCGATGATGACCTTGTAACCCGCGGCCTTGGCGCCCTTGGCGAAAGCGAAGAGACGGTCGGGGGTGCGGTGGGCCGAGACGATGCGGGTGTCGGCGGCGACGCCGAGCGCGGCAAGCGTGTCGGCGGCATGCCGCATCGTGTCCCAATCCGACTGGCTTCCCATGATGATGGCGATCGGCGCGGTCATGACGTTAATTGTGCCTGAAAAACAGAAAGATAGGCCAGATTAACGGTTCCGGCCGGCGGCTCGCAAGGCGGTGGCAAGGAGAAGGGAATCCACTATCCTGTCTTGGTGAATCCCCGCAAGCCTTCATTGAGCAGGATGCCCATGAAGAAACCAAAAAGGGCGGGCGCTGCGAAGGCCAAAAAGGGCCGGAAAACCAGTGCCGGCCGACCCAAAGCCGCCCCAAAACGGCTGACCAGGCGTTCGGCGAGGCCGCCGACGCGCGGCGCGTCGGGCGATGAGGGAGCCAAGGATGCCGTCAGGACGACGATCCGGGGCTTGCGGACCAAGCTCAAGGAGGCGCAGCGCCGGGTCGTGGAACTGGAAGCTGCGGCAGACACCGATTTCCTGCTCGATATCCCCAACCGGCGCGGCTTCGAGCGCGAGCTCGCGCGCGCCATCGCCTACATGAAGCGCTACCGCGCCAGCGGGGCGCTGATCGTGCTCGACGTCGATCGGTTGAAGCCGATCAACGATTCGTTCGGTCATGGCGCCGGCGACGAGGTGCTCAAGGCGATTGCCGCCACGCTGACGCGGCAGGTCCGTGCCTCCGACGTGGTCGGCCGGCTCGGAGGCGACGAGTTCGCGCTGCTGCTCTGGAATCTCAGCGAGACCGACGCCAAGGCGAAGGCGGCCATCTTCGAGCAGGCGGTCGACGAATTGTCCTTTGTCTTTCGCGGCCAGGAGGTGACCGCGGGCGCCTCCGCCGGTGTCGCGCTTCTGGGGGCGCAGTCCGACCCGGGCCGCGCCCTGGAGGAGGCGGATGCCGCCATGTATGTGCGCAAGGCGCACCGGCGGCACGAGCCGGGGGTCAGGCTGGTCGGCAGCTAAAGCGCGCTGAGATCTGGCGGTACGTTACCGAATTTCCGCAGCAATTTGGCGTCGCCAAACTCGCCGGTCAGAGGATCGCCGCTGCGGCTGAAGGCGACGGCGCCGATATGGCCGGCGCCGTGCGCCAGCATTTCCGCACGACGCAGGGCGGCAGCCGATGTCTGGCATTCCTCGGCAGCACCCGCCACCGGCGATCCGTCCTCGTCGATCAGGAAGGGCAATGCAACGTAGTAGGTGACGTCGGGCATGATCGACTCCGATAGCTGACGGTTCAGGCGGCGCTGCTCTTGCTCCGCATCTTGCTGCGCGAGGTGTCCGGAATGCAGCCGGCGGAAATCGCCGCCTGCAGTTCCTCCAGCTCGGCCTCCAGATATTCGTTGGCCATGATCAGCGCCTTGATGGTGCTGCGCAGATTGCCGTCGCACATCGCGATCGCCTGATCGCAGGCCTGTTCATAATGGCTGTTGTCGAGAAGGGCGGCTGTCGACATCTGCATTGTCCTTGTCAGTTGTCCTGGGCGTTTTCTGGGGGCGCTGGGGTCCTCAAATGTTCCTATTTTGTTCTTTTGGAGTCAAGCGGATTCATCCGCGCGAGGGAAAGCCGGATCGCAGGTCAGGCGATGATGTCGGGGGTGATCTGGTCTTCGATGAACGCGATGCGGTCTCGTAACAACAGCTTGCGCTTCTTCAAGCGCTGTAACCGCAATAGGTCGGGGGCGGGCGATTGATGCAGTGCATCGATCGCCGCGTCGAGATCTCGGTGTTCCTGCTGCAACCGGGTGAGCTCGGCTTCGAGCTCACGCTCGTCTTCATTGGTCATGTCTGCGGTGGCCGAAAACCGATAGGCGTGGGATTAAGGCTGTGGATGCCCTGTGGAAATTATCGTCCTTGCGCGGCGTGATCGCAAGCGATCTGCGACCATCGTTCGCCGATCTCCAGCGACATATTTCCGCTGATCGCTGCGGCGCTGCGCAAGCGCATTGATATCATGGATTTTTCCCGCGCGGTTCCTTTACTCACGCTTCGTTACATATGAATTTTCAAAAATGAAGCTGCGGCGACGGTTACCCATCGACAGAACGAATCGCTGATGTACACTTCCTTGTCCGGATCGAATCCTGAGGTTCAACCCTACCGAGGAGGTTTCGAATGACAATTCAGGCACATCTCGTTGAATTGGAGCGGAAGCACAAACTTCTCGAAAACGAATTGCACGAAGCTCTCGTGCACCTTTCAACAGACGACCTGCAAATTGTTGAGTTGAAGCGCCGGAAGTTGATGGTCAAGGACCAGATCGAGCGTCTGAGGCACGGCGACACGCTCCACTAGTAACCCCCGTAACAGCGTAGAGTTGAACATACCCCTATCCCGCAGGGGTGGGAGCTTTTGCGCTCATCCCTGCAACAAAGGTGAGAAACCGTGCAAAGAAGTTTGCGCGGTGTTTGGTTTTTGTCGCAACGCGTTGTCTTGCCGCGAACTGATATCCACGTCGCTCGAAAACGCTTCAGATGTCTGCGAGCTCGGCGACGTGATCTGCGATCGCGAGCGACGACGTCAGTCCTGGCGATTCGATGCCGAACAGATTGATCAGGCCAGCGACGCCGTGATCGCGCGGGCCCTGCATCAGGAAGTCCTGCGTGGCCACCGCGGGCGGTACGATCTTCGGCCGGATACCCGAATAGCTCGGCATCAACGCGCCGTCAGGCAGTGTCGGCCAGTATTTGCGGATCGCCGGGTAGAACCGCTCGGCGCGTGACGGGTCGACCTCGTAGTCGATCGTCTCGATCCACTCGACGTCAGGGCCGAAGCGCGCTTGGCCTGCCATGTCCAGCGTCAGATGCACTCCCAACCCGCCGGGTTCGGGCACCGGGTAGATCAGGCGCGAGAACGGCGCCTTGGCATTGCAGCTGAAGTAATTTCCCTTGGCGAGATAGGCGCGCGGAATTCGGTCCAGCGGCATGCCGTCGATGTTGCGCGCCACATTGGTCGCCGAGAGCCCCGCGGCGTTGACGAGGAGGGCGCATTGCAGCGTCATTGGCGCCTCGCCGCCGGCGTCGATCTCGATCAGGCCGTTCGCCGCCTTGGCGCGGATCAGCGGCGTGTGAAACGCGAACGCCGTGCCGGCTTCCTCGGCTTCGCCGCGCAGCGAGAGCATGTAGGCGTGGCTGTCGATGATGCCCGTCGATGGCGACAGCAGCGCGGCGTCGCAGGCCAGCGCCGGCTCCAGCGCGCGTGCCGCCTCGCCCGTGAGCTGCTGCATGTCGAGCACGCCATTGGCCTCGGCATGCGCCTTGATCGATTGCAGCTTCTCGGTCTCCTGCGGGCTGGTCGCGACGATCAGCTTGCCGCAATTCTTGTGCGGGATGCCGCGCTCGGCGCAGTAGCGGTAGAGCGCGTGCTTGCCGTCGACGCACATGCGCGCCATCCAGCTCCCGGCGCGGTAGTAGATGCCGGCATGGATCACCTCGCTGTTGCGCGAGGAGGTGATGGTGCCGATCGCCTCGGCCTCCTCGAGCACGATGACCTCGCGTCCGGCCTGCGCAAGCTTTCGAGCCACCGCGAGCCCGACCACGCCGGCTCCGATGACGACGCAATCGACCTTATCCATGGTTGTGCAGGAGGTCCGCTGGAGGCGCCGGTGGCATCAGGCCTGGAGAGAATGCCGCGCGGCCGTTTTCCGTTAAGGAAGAATTTATCATGTCAGGGCAATTGCCGTATTTCACGTCACATTTTTCTGTTGCGCGTACAGGCGTTTACCCGATCCAAACGCGTGAAGCCAGACAATCCGACGTTGAAATCGCGGGTGGCTGATGGCTGAGAAGAACTGGCACGAGGGCAGCACGCTTCCGATTGCTGTGCAGGCCGTTGTGTGCCTGGCCGGCACGGTTGCGCCCGCGCGCGCCTTTGCGCTGTCGGATGGCTTCGCCGCGCCGAGCTATCTCGGCCAGCTCGATCCCAACGTGGTCTGGGAAGTCCTGATCGCGGGCATCGTCGTCTGCGCGTTCCTCGGCGCGATCGTACTGTGGATCCATTCCTCGCTGCGCCGGACCAGGCGTCTACAGTTGCGGCGCAACGCCTTCGTCTCCTCCGCCATGAACAATCTCAATCAGGGCGTGGTCATGACGGATGCGCAGCGCCGTATCATCTTCTGCAACGACCGCTATCTCGAGATCTACGGCCTGACGCGGTCGGAACTCTGGGCCAATATGGACGGCCATGAGCTTCTTAAGCTCCGGCGCAAGCGCGGGGTGCTCGGCGGCATCTCCGACGACGAATTCTACGAGAAGGCGGCGAGCCACAACGGCCTGGTCACCGAGCTGCCCGACGGGCGAGCCATCCTGGTGAAGTTTTTCGTGCTGCCGAACGGCGGCTCGGTGGCGACGCATCTGGACGTCAGCGAGCAGCGCAAGCTGTCGCGACAGCTCGCTTCCACCAAGCAATTCCTGGAATCGGTGCTGGACCATGTGCCGGCCTGCGTGGCCGCGAAGAACATCGAGGACGGCTGCTACATCTTCGCCAACAGCGCCTATGAGCGGTTCTGGGGGTTCTCGCGGGATCATGCCGTCGGCAAGAACGCACGCGAGCTGTTTGCGCCGGTCTCGGCAGCCAGTATCGAGGCGACCGACCGGGCGGCGCTCAACTCCCCGGACGGCCAGTTCCGCAACGAGTTCGAGGTCGACCGCGGCGGCGAGCGGCGCATGGTCGCCTCGATTCGGATCGTGGTCCGCAACGAGAGCAACAAGCCCGAGTTTCTGCTGCTGGTGTTCGAGGACATCACCGACCGCCGGTCGCTGTCGCAGGAGCTGGAGAGCACCAAGAAGTTCCTCGAGCTCGTGGTCGACAACATCCCGGTGGCGCTGATCGTCGAGCAGGTCAAGGACGGCCGCTATCTGCTCGCCAATCGCAGCGCGGAGACAATCCTCAACCGCCGGCGCGAGGAGGCCACGGGCCTGACCGCGTCCGACATCTTCAACCCCAAGGAAGCCAAGCTGATCATCGCGCGCGACGAGGCCGCGATCAAGAAACGCGGGATGATCACCGAGGAGCATCCGATCTCCACCAAGGACGGCCTGCGGCTGTTCCTGACCCGCCGCGCCACCGTGCTCGGCGATACCGGCGAGCCGCAATATCTGATCAAGACCCACGAGGACGTCACCGACCGCCGGCAGACCGAGTCGCGCATGGCGCACATGGCCTATCACGACGGCCTCACCGATCTGCCGAACCGCGCCGCCTTCCTTCAGGCGCTGACCCAGATGATCGAGGCCTGCGAAGGCACCGGCGAGGAGTTCGCCGTCCTCTGCGTCGACCTCGACGGCCTCAAGGAGGTCAACGACGTCTTCGGTCATGCGCTCGGCGACAAGCTCCTGATCGAGGTGGCCAAGCGGCTCCAGGACTCCGCCCGTGGCGGCGTGGTGGCGCGCCTGTCCGGCGACGAATTCGGACTGATCATCGACGGCAAGCAGCCGGACGCGGGTCTTGCGCTGGCGCAGCAGATCGGCGACGCCGTCGCGAAGGACTTCCAGATCGACGGCCGGGCGGTCCGCGCCGGCGTCACCACCGGCATGTCGATCTTCCCGCACAATGGCACTGACGGCGCCTCGCTGCTCGCCAATGCCGGTGCGGCGCTGTTCCGCGCCAAGCAGAAGTCGCGCGGCACGATCAGCCTCTTCCAGCCGGAGATGGACCAGCAGATCCGCGACCGCCGCGTGCTGCACCAGGACCTGTCGGTGGCCATCAAGAACGGCGAGCTCTCGCTTGCCTTCCAGCCCCAGGGCGCCGCCGGCCACAGCGTTGCCGAGAGCGAGATCATCGGCTTCGAGGCGCTGGCGCGCTGGCAGCATCCGGTACGCGGCCAGGTCTCGCCGGCCGAATTCATCCCAATCGCCGAGGAGAGCGGTCTGATCGTCGAGATGGGCGAGTGGATCCTGCGCGAGGCCTGCCGCGAGGCGGCGTCCTGGCCGAAGCCGCTCCAGGTCGCGGTCAATCTGTCCCCGGCGCAGTTCATGCACGGCGACGTGGTTGGCCTCGTCCATTCGATCCTGCTCGAGACCGGCCTTGCACCCGGCCGGCTCGAGCTGGAGATCACCGAGGGCGTGTTGATCGAGGACTTCGACCGGGGCCTCGCGCTGCTGCGCCGCCTGAAGGCGCTCGGCGTGCGCATCTCCATGGACGATTTCGGCAGCGGTTACTCCTCGCTGAGCTATCTCCAGGCGTTCCCGTTCGACAAGATCAAGATCGACCGGGCCTTCATCACCAATCTCGGCCGCAATCCGCAATCGGCTGCGATCGTGCGCGCGGTGATCGATCTCGGCCACGGCCTCGAAATGTCGATCATCGCCGAGGGCGTCGAGACGGTCGAGCAACTCGCCTTCCTCGCCAAGGAGGGCTGTGACGGCGTGCAGGGCTATCTGCTCGGCAAGCCCCTGCCGATCGGGAAATATGCCGGGCTCGTCGGCCGCGCTGAAGTCATGGAGCTTGCGCTCAAGACCGGCTAGAGCGTTCGAGCGAAGTGGACGCCGGTTCGCGTCAAGAAAAACCGTCAGAATAAGAATCTAGAGCCCCGTTCCGATTTCATCGGAATGGAATTGGCTCTAGTGATGATGGGGCGCTTTGCTCCCATTCGACGGCTTCATGGCGGATTACGACCTCGCGATCATCGGCGGCGGCCTGAACGGTGTCAGCCTCGCGCGTGATGCGGCAGGCCGCGGCTTGCGGGTGATCCTGTTCGAGCAGGGCGATCTCGGCAGCGCGGCATCGTCGGCGACACCGCGGCTGATCCACGGCGATCTGTCGGTGCTGGAGCGGCGCGGGTTCCGGCGGGTGCGCCGGGCCCTGGCCGAGCGCCGGACCTGGCTCCGGATCGCGCCGCATCTGGTCCGGCCGATGCGCTTCGTGATCCCCGCGCATTCCGACGAGCGGCCGCCATGGCTGCTGCGTGCCGGCCTGTATGTCTATGACGGTCTCACGAACCGGGGCGGCCTGCCGCCCTCGGCCACTCTCGACATCACGCATCATCCGGTCGGCAACGCGCTGAAGCGCCCGTTCGGTACGGCGTTCGAATATTCGGACTGCGTCGTCGATGACTCTCGCCTGGTGGTGCTGACGGCGCTGGATGCCGCTGAGCATGGCGCGGCGATCCGGACTGGTGCGCGTTGCGTCCGTGCGGACAGAACCGACATTTGGCGGCTCGCGGTGGTCGATCGCGGCCACCGCCGCACCATCACGGCGCGGGCACTGGCCAACGCCACCGGCGGCTGGACGCCAATGGTTGCTGAGACCGTGCTGCGGCAGCCGCAGCCCGCGATGGCGGCCACGCAGACGAGCCAGATCATCGTGCCCAGGCTGTTCGATTCCGAGAACGTCTACGTCTTTCAGAACAATGATGGACGGCTGATCTTTGCCCGGCCCTTCGAGCGCGACTTCACGCTGATCGGCACGGTCACGCACGCCTTCACCGGCGATCCCGCAATTGTGGCGATGCCGGGGGCCGACGTCGGCTATCTCTGCGAAGCGGCGAGCCGCTATTTTCGTCAGCGCGTCGCCCCGACCGACGTGGTCCGGACAGTCTCCGGCGTCAACCTGACGCTGGCGTCCCTGCGTGGCCGCGACGGCACGATGCTGTTCCATGCGCGCCAGCGCAAGGCGCCGCTGCTCACCATGTTCGGCGGCGACGTCACCACCTCGCGCCTGCGCGCGGAGTGGGCGGTGACGAAGCTGACGCCGTTCTATCCGATGTCGCCGCCCTGGACTGCCGGCGCCGCGCTGCCCGGCGGAGATTTTGCCTGGGAGCGTTTCGACACCGAAGTCGACCTTGCGCGCGACCGCTGGCGCTTTCTGTCGGAGCCAGAGGCCCAGCGTCTGGTCGGGGCTTATGGGACGCGGTTGTCCGCAGTTCTCGGTGACGCCAGGAGCCGCGACGATCTCGGCCCGGGCTTCGGTCCCGAACTGACCGGCGCCGAGGTCCGCTACCTGATGGCTCGCGAATGGGCCCGCTTCCCCGAGGACGTCCTGTGGCGCCGCTCCAAGCTGGGCTTGACCATGCCTGCGGCGGACCGCGACGCGCTGGCGTCGTTCATGGCGAATGTGATGTGAACGATCTCTCCCGGCACGGTTGAGCTAGGGACGATCGGCGGCTAGCGTGCGGCGGAATCGGGGTTGGCAGGATCATGACGGACGAGTTGCCCAGAACAGGCGCCGCGGCTGATGCGGCCGGCGGAGATGCGCTTCCTGCGGCGGGCCAGCCGCTGCTGCGCATCGAGGGCGTCGCCAAAACCTTTGGCACCTTCCGCGCCGTGGATGGCGTCTCGCTGGACATCAAGGCCGGCGAATTCTTCGCGCTGCTCGGCCCGAGCGGCTGCGGCAAGACCACGCTGCTGCGCATGCTCGCCGGCTTCGAGGCGCCGGACGAGGGGCGCATCCTGCTCGGGGACAAGGACATCGCGCAGGCGCTGCCGCATGAGCGCCCGATCAACATGATGTTCCAGAATTACGCGTTGTTTCCGCATCTGTCGGTGCGCGACAACATCGCCTTCGGCTTGAAGCGCGCCGGCATGGCACGCGCCGACATCGCCGCCCGTGTGGCCGAGATGGTCGCCCTGGTGAAGCTCGAAGGGCTCGAGAAGCGCAAGCCGGATCAGCTCTCCGGCGGCCAGCGCCAGCGCGTCGCGCTTGCCCGCGCACTGGCGCGCCGCCCGCAACTGCTGCTGCTCGACGAGCCGCTCGCGGCGCTCGACAAGAAGCTGCGCGAGAATACGCAAGGCGAGCTGATGGAGCTGCAGCGCCGGCTCGGCATGACCTTCATCGTCGTCACCCACGATCAGGAGGAAGCCATGACGATGGCGAGCCGGATCGGCGTGATGAACACCGGCAGGCTTGCTCAGGTCGCGAGCCCCCGCGAGCTCTATGAAGCTCCGCGCTCGCGCTGGATCGCGGAGTTCGTCGGCGACGTCAATGTGTTCGACGGCGAGACCAGATTGCGCGACGGTCATCGTCTGGTCATTGGTACGCGTGATGCGGGTACGTTGGTGGTGGCCGAGCCGCGCGAACCGGTCGGTGCGGGAAGATTCTCGATTGCGATTCGTCCCGAGAAGATCAAGTTGTCGCGCCGCGCCCCGGTCAGCGAAGCCGGTCGTGAAACCACGATCAACAGCCTGGACGGCGTGATCGCGGACATCTGCTATCTCGGCGGCACCACCACCTATAAAGTGAAGCTCGATACCGGCGGAATCGTACGGGCCTCCGTCGCCAACAGCGCGCGTCTGGACGTCGACGCCTATAGCGTGGGCCAGCAAATCGTCGCCTGGTTCACGCCCGATGATTGCGTGGTGCTGCCGTCATGAGCTCCCGCCGTATCTTCGCGCGTCCGGCGCGCTTTGCCGCGATCGCCCCCTATGTCTGGATGGTGCTGTTCTTCCTGGTGCCGTTCGCGTTCGTGCTCAAGATCAGCCTGTCGCTGACGGCGATCGCGCAGCCGCCTTACGAGCCGGTGTTCGACCTGATGGCGGGGTGGGACGCGCTCAAGGCGGCCTTTGCCGCACTGTCGATCGACAATTTCAAGCTGCTCGTCTCCGACGACATCTATGTGTTCGCCTATGTGCGCAGCCTCACCGTCGCTGTGACCGCGACTGCGCTGCTGCTGCTGATCGGCTATCCCATCGCCTACGGCATGGCGCGACTGCCGAAGAGTTGGCAGGCGGTGGCGATGGTGCTGGTGATCGTGCCGTTCTGGACCTCGTTCCTGATCCGCATCTATGCCTGGATCAACATCCTCCAGCACGACGGGCTGCTGAACCAGATCCTGCTGGCGCTACACCTGGTCAGCCAGCCCCTGGTCTGGCTTTCCACCGACAGCGCGATGTATATCGGCATCGTCTATTCCTATCTGCCCTTCATGATCCTGCCGCTCTACGCCACGCTCGCCAAGATGGAGCCAGCGCTGGAGGAGGCGGCTGGCGATCTCGGCGCGCCGCCGTGGCAGGTGTTCTGGCTCGTCACCTTCCCGCTGTCGCTGCCCGGCGTCGGTGCCGGCGTGCTGCTGTGCTTCATTCCCATCGTCGGCGAATTCGTCATCCCGGACCTTCTGGCCGGCTCCAATTCGCTGATGATCGGCCAGACCCTGTGGCTCGAATTCTTCACCAACAAGGACTGGCCGGTCGCCTCTGCCGCCGCCATCGTGCTGCTGGTGGTGCTGCTGATGCCGCTGCTGCTGTATGAGCGGCTTCAGAAGCGGCAGCTGGAACAGGGGCGCTGACGCCATGCGCAAGGTCTCACGCCTGTCCCGTTTCAACATCGCCTCGCTCGCGCTCGGGCTGGCGTTCCTTTACTTGCCGATCCTCATCCTCGTCATCTATTCCTTCAACGCCTCAAGGCTGGTGACGGTGTGGGGCGGCTGGTCGCTGCGCTGGTATCACGAGTTCTTCAACGACCGCGCCATGATCGAGGCGGCCTGGATGAGTTTTCGCGTCGCGGTCTCCTCCGCGACCATCGCCACGCTGCTCGGCACGCTCGCCGCGGTCGCATTGTCGCGCGGCGAGCGCTTCCGCGGCCGCACGCTGTTCTCCGGCATGCTCTACGCGCCGCTGGTGATGCCCGAGGTGATCACGGGCTTGTCGCTGCTGTTGTTGTTCGTCGCGCTGAACGCCGAGCGCGGCTTCTGGACGGTGACGATCGCGCATACCACGCTGACGATGTGTTTCGTCGCCGTGGTCGTGCAGTCCCGCCTCGGCTCGCTCGACCGTTCGCTGGAGGAGGCGGCGATGGACCTTGGCTGCGACCCGGTCCGCGCCTTTCTTTCGGTGACGCTGCCGTTGATCGCCCCCGCGATCGTCGCAGGCTGGATGCTGGCCTTCACGCTGTCGCTGGACGATCTCGTGATCGCGAGCTTCACGACCGGGCCGGGGTCGGCGACCTTGCCGATCCGGATCTATTCCGAGGTGCGGCTGGGCGTGAAGCCGGAGATCAACGCGATCTGCACGCTGGTGATCGCCCTGATCGCGGTGGTCATCGTGATCGCCTCGCTCGCTTCGAAACTGTCGAGCTCGCAGGGCGAGAGCGCGGCGCCGCTGTAGCCGTTCGTGCAGCGTGCCATCCTCGCGCCGCGCCCTGCACCGCCGCCCCGAGCTGCCGCAGCGCCAGGGCGTCGAGCGGAAATTCCAGCAGGATATGGATCAGGCTCAGCGCCAGCAGGAAGGTGAAACCGAACGCGTAGTCGTAGAAGTAGAGCGCGGTGGAGGCTGCGCTGGCGGCGGCCATCGCCGCCAGCCGCGCCTTCGGGACTGCGGTCCAGCGGATGACGTCGGCTTTGATGAACCAGTTGAGGTAATGATAGGTATAGACGAAGGCGAGCAGGCTCGTCAGCCTGGTGTCGAGGACGAGACCGGGTACGCCGAACAGCCGGCTGAGCGCCGGGCCGACATTGCCGAAATAATCCTGTCCAACCCGGGCAAAGCTTGCGATCCGGACTTCGGCGGTTGGCGGCAGCAGCAGGATCGTAGCAATCGCGACGAGGTAGACAGCCACCAGCGCAGCCTGGACGCGGCTGCCGGATCGGTGCGCGCCGAGCACCATGAAGATCAGCGTGAACAGCGAGACGTGGATCAGGGTCGGAATCAGGATGCCGATGACCGCGAGCGAAGACCCGCTCGAATACATGATCGCGGACAGGGCGAGTGCCGTCATGAACAGCAGCATGCTCTCGATCGCCGAGGTGGTGGCCGCGAGCATGGCGCAGACGATCAGCGCGCCCCACATCGCAAAGCCGAACCAGGAGGCGTTGTCGATCAGGGCCGCGACCACGGCGATGATTGCGAGGGCTGCCGCAATCCCGCGATGTGGCAGGTAGTAGCTGCGGTCGTGCAGCCACGAAATCTCGGTGAAGTAGTGCGCCGGGCCCAGCACGACATAAGCCAGCAGGAGCAGTTCGAACGGCATCAGATAGGCCGCCGCGAGCGCCAGCAGCATCAGGCCGAGATGGATCGCGTCGTTGCTGCGCATGATGCCGTGCCCTGCATTGGGGCACGGAGGTTAGAGCAGGCGTGGACAACCCGCAATTGTCCACGTTGTCGCTCGAACGTCCTGCTTGCGGCGACCCGATGCGTCCTGTCGCGTCAGGACTTCACCGCACCTGCCGTGAGCCCGCCCACCATGTAGCGGCGGAAGGCATAGTAGATCGCGGCCGGCGGCAATGCGTAGATGAAGCCGGTCGTCATCAACAGCTCCCACGGCGAGTCGTCGGCGGCGAGGAAGTTGCCGAGCGCGACGGGGAGGGTGATCTCGCGGTCGTTCGAGAGCAGCAGGAACGCGTAGAGATATTCGTTCCAGGCCAGCAGCACCGCATAAGTGCCGATCGCGACCAGCGAGGGCATCATCAGCGGCAGGTAGACCAGGCGGAAGATCTGGAGGGTCGTCGCACCGTCCATCACGGCGGCTTCGTCCAATTCGACGGGCAGCTTGTCGGAGGCCTGCTTGAGCACCCAGATCGCGTAAGGGCTGGCGATGGTCACCATCGCCAGGATCAGCGACCAGTGATTGTTGAGCAGGCCGTAATTGCCCATGGTGCGGTACATCGGCACGGCAAGGAACGCCGCCGGGATGAAATAGGTGAACAGCGCGAGATTCATCACGACCCGCCCGCCGGGCACCTTCAGCCGCGAGATCGAGAATGCCGCGGCGGTGGCGATGAACAGCGTCAGCACGCCGACGGATGCCGCGATCACCAGCGAGTTCCAGAACTGTATGTAGAAGTCGCGCAGGAAGTAGTGCTGTTGCTTGAACACGATTTCGAAGTTGTGCAGCGTCGGATGGTCCGGCCACAGCTTGCCGGAGAATGCGTCCTCCTTCGGCGAGATCGCGAACAGGAACATGTGGTAGATCGGAATCATCGTCCAGAGGAAGACGGGAATGCCGATCAGCAGCAACCGCGCTTCGGTTGCGACTTCGCGCAGGGTGGGGAGCTTCATCGCGACAACCGTTTCATCATGAAGTACACGAGCGGCAGGACGAACGGCATTGCGCAGACGATCGATGCCATGGCCAGGCTGAGCTGGTCGAGCCGGAGATAGCGGATGCCGAGGGTCGACAGCACATGCGTGAGGTCGGCCGGGCCACCGCCGGTGAGCAGATAGACGCTGTTGAAGTCGCCGAGCGTCCAGATCATCGAGAGCAGCGTGCAGGTGACGTAGAGCGTCTGCATCGACGGCCAGGTGATGTAGCGGAATTTCTGCCACCAGCTCGCACCGTCGACCTCGGCGGCCTCGAACAGATCGTGCGAGATCGCAAGGCGGCCGGTGATCAGGATCAGCGTCCAGAACGGCAGCGACTTCCAGATGTGCACCGCGATCGCCATGCTGAGCGCCACGGTGGGGTCGTTGAGCCAGTTCGGGCCGTCATCGCCGGTCAGGGAGAAGATGAGGTGATTGACCATGCCCCATTCGGGATTGAGCATGAACCGAACCGACAGGATGGTCGGGATCGACGGCACCGCCCAGGGCAGGATGAAGATCACCGAGAGCCATTTGATCCAGGGGCGCTGCACCGCGAAGAAGCCGGACAGGAACAGCGCGATCAGCATCTTGATGTTGATGCCGATGACCAGGAAGATCAGCGTGTTGACCGCGGCGCGCGCGAAGATCGGATCGTTGTAGAGCGCGACATAATTCGACGGGGCCCGCGCCAGCCACAGCCCGTAGCCGACGGGGTAGACCACGAAGGCAAGGAAAACGAGCAGATAGGGCGCAAGCAGCACGATGCCCCAGACCTGCGGCGGGGTCAGCCGCGACGACAGGGGCGGGCCGGGGAGTGCCTGATCGCCAGAGAGCGTGATCGCCATTCTTTTCGGACTCTTCAAAGAGATGCCGGCCGCGAAACGCGGCCGGTGTTGTTCTAGCACCTCTCCCCGCGAGGCGGGGAGAGGCAGGATGATTTAACCCGCGACCTGCTTGATGCGGGCGATCAGTTCGTCGACGGCCTTGTCGACCGGAACCTTCTCGCTGACGACGCGGTTCATCGCCTTCGCCCACACGTTCTCGTTGTTGAGGATCGTGAACTTCCAGTTTTTGGTGAAGTCGAACGCCGCGGTGCCGCCCTTGAACTGCGTGTAGACGGCCTTGCGGTGCTTGTCAGCCTGCCAGAACGGGCTTTCCTGGCTTTCCTTCGTCACCGGGAACCAGCGGCCGAGCGCGCCCTCGATGTAGGGGCGGACGTTCTCTTCCTGGAGCAGGAAGCTGATGAACTGCTTGGCCTCGGCCTTGTTCTTGGCCGCGGTGAAGACCAGTCCGGTCTTGACGTCGGAGCGGTAGCGGATGGTCGAACCATCCGGCGCCTTCGGGAAGGACGCCGTCACGATGTCCTGCTCGTAGGCCTTCTTGCCGGCTTCGCGCTGTTCGGGCGTGAGCGCCTGGTTCTGGGAGTCCTCGAACCACTTCGCGGCGATCGAGATCGTGAAATTGTGGGTCATCACGATGGTCTTGTTGTGGAACGCGACGTTGTTGTCGGGATCCTTCCAGGTCGTGGAGGATGGCGGCGTGCAACCCTTGATGTAGGTGTCGGTGTAATCCTTCATCGCCTTGATCAGGTTCTCGCGAACCGTGGGATCGTCGACCGTGAGCTTGCCGTCGTCATCGACCAGCTTGACGTGGTAGGCGTCCATGAAGGTGTAGAACGACTGGAAGGCGTCGGTGGATTCCACGCCCATCGGCTGGCCGACGGCATAGATGCGCTGGCCGGTGGCCTTGCGGATCCCCGGCTGCACCTTGTCGCACCAGAACGTCCAGTAGCCCGTCCAGTCGTTCGGGATATCGGCGAGCTTGAAGCCGGACTTCTCCAGCATGTCGTTCCAGATCTGAACGTGCATGCTCTGCTGCTTCAGCGGGAAGCCGTAATAGGCCTTCTTCTTGGTGACGTCGTTATAGAGGATCGACGCATCCAGCGTGTTCTGCACGAACCGCCCCTTGATCGGCTCCATCACGTCGGAGAGATCCTCAAGCTTGCCTTCATAGGCCCACTTGCCCTGCGCCTGGACGTCATAAGAGTCGGAATAGGCGACATCGGGCACGGTGCCGGCATCGAGCGCGGCGACCGTCTTCGGAATCATGTCCTGGATCGCGTATTGCGACAATTCGACCTTGATGCCGGTCTTGGCTTCGAACTTCTTGATCGTCTCGATCAGTGCGTCGTCTTCGGAGCGATAGAAGCCCTTGCCCCACCAGACCGTGATCGTCTTCTGCTGCGCAAATGCGGGTGCAGCGGCTGCAAACAGCCCGGCCGCAGCGACCGCCAGTGATACTGCGCCAATAACCTTGGATTTCACGTTTTTCTCCCTCAAACGGCCGGTGTTTTTAACCGGTCGTATAAAACACTAGCGCATGGCGTTAGCTCGATCTAGCGGCATGTTGTCAGACATAGGTCGCGGGGATGGGCCTTGCGGAGATCCTTAACGCGTGCATCGATCCAATCACCGCATCAATTCGCCCTGATCAATTCGCGCCTTCCGAGGAACTCCAGTTTGGGGAACGGTCTCGTCCCGCTCGGGCGAGCCGTCAGCGTTTCCGCTTTAGACCCGTCGATATCGTGTTCGAACTTGCCTCAGCGGATCGGGGCCGCGGCTTGCCATGCCCGCCGGCTCGAGAAGGAGAGCGCCATGCCTCGAGGAGCATCTTCAAAAACTGGCTGGCATGCGGCGATAGCGTCGCTCCGCGCCTGCGCACGATTCCGATCGTCCGCGACACTTCCGGCTCGATCAGCCGAACGGTGTGAATAATCGGATGACCGGCGGCGGGCGTCGCGAGCCTCGGCAGCACAGCGATGCCCAATCCCTCTTCGACCAGGCCAAGCGAGCCGGAGAGGTGGGCGACTTCATAAGACCAGTTCAGCTGCAGGCCATGCCGCGCCAGCGCATTGTCGATCAACGCGCGATTGCCGCTGTTGCGACCGACGGTGATGACCCGGTGCGACACGATCTCCGACCAGCTCACCTGCTTGCGCGAAGCCAGCGGATGGTCATGACGGCAGGCCAGGACGAACGGGTCCTCAACCAATTTCTCGAATTCGATTTCGGCATGCGAAGCGCCGATGAAATTGATGCCGAAGTCGGCTTCTCCGCGCGCAACCGCTTCCAACCCCTCATTGGCGCCGATATCCAGAATGCGGATGCGGATGCGCGGATACGCTTCGGCGAACCGGCCGATCGCTCGCGGAAGAAAATAGAACACCGCTGTCGGCACCGCAGCCACGGAGACCAAACCCGAACTTCGCGCGCCGATATCATGGATGGCGAGCACCGAGGTCTCGAACTCGTCGATGAGACGGCGGACCTTCGGCAGGAAGTCGCGGCCCGTCATGGTGAGATTGACGTGGCGCGTGGACCGTTCGAGCAGCGGCGCTCCGAGACTTTCCTCCAGCTTCTGAATGCGCCGGCTGAGCGCCGGCTGGGACAGATTGAGCGCCTTCGCGGTCCGGACGAAGCTGCCCATCTCCGCGACGGTGATGAATGCCTTGAGGTCGAGCAGTTCTGCGTTCATGGCAGGGCTCCATTATGTCGATTGACGAAATAATACCTCAGATATTTGCATTTCACAAAAGAGTTCGGAGGGAGGATGCTCTGGTTCAGGCGAGCATGTCGCCGAACGGAAGAACATCATGAACGATCAGATTGCCATTCCCTGTGTGGTCATGCGCGGTGGGACCTCGCGCGGACCGTTTTTCCTGGCCCGCGACCTTCCTGCCGATCCCAACGCGCGCGACGCGGTCCTGTTGTCGGTAATGGGAGGTGGGCACGATCTCGGAATCGATGGAATCGGCGGCGGCAATGCCGTGATCAACAAGGTCGCGATCATCGGACCGGCAACGGTGCCCGACGCCGATGTCGACTACCTGTTTGCCCAGGTGCGCGTTCGCGAAGGGATCGTCGATACCTCGCCGAACTGCGGAAACATGCTGGCGGCGGTCGGGCCGTTCGCAATCGAAGCTGGCCTGGTCGCCGCTACCGCAGATCGCACCCATGTGCGTATCCATAACGTCAACACCGGTAAGCTGATCGATGCGACGGTCGCCACTCCCGGAGGACGGGTGACCTATGAGGGCGGGGCGCGGATCGACGGGGTACCGGGAACGGCCGCGCCCATCGAACTGTCGTTCCCCAACGCGGCCGGCGCACGCACCGGTCGCCTGTTGCCGACAGGACGTCCGGTCGACCGTATCGGAGGGATCGACGTGACCTGCATCGACGCAGCCATGCCCGTCATGCTGGTCCGCGCGGCAGATCTCGGATGGACCGGCCGCGAGGCCCCTCCGGCCTTCGCCGACGGCGCCTTCCGCGGGCGGCTCGAACATTTGCGCATCGAGGCTGGACGCCGGATGGGTTTTCCGGATTCCGCGTCAATGGTGATTCCGAAGCCGGTTCTGATCGCGCCTGCAAGCGGGGCGGCGTTGAACGTCAGGTACTTCATGCCGCACGACTGCCATAGCGCGCTGGCGGTGACCGGTGCCGTCGCGATCGCGACCGCCTGTGTGACGCCCGGGACGATCGCCGCAGAGATGGTTGGATTGCTTGCACCTCCGGTGCCGATCACGCTCGCCCATCCCTCCGGCCAGCTCGTGGTTCGGCTGGAGCCCGGCCCGGTTGCCCGGGTGCAGCGGACAGCCCGGCGAATTCTCGAGGGCCATGTCTTCGCCCGTCGATCGCACGTCCCTCATTCCGTCCTGGCAGCCTGAAGCCGGACCGCTTTCAAAGCCTTCAAAAATCAGAGCCATGAAAAATCAGAGCCATGGGAGAAACGAGAATGCAGAAGCAAGCGCTGGTCGGGCCCGCGAACGGTGAGACGCGAAAGCCATTCTACCGGATCCTCTACGTCCAGGTGCTGATCGGTCTCATGTTGGGCGTCCTCACCGGCCATCTCTGGCCTGAGTTCGGTGCCGCGCTGAAGCCCTTCGGCGACGGCTTCGTGAAGCTGGTCAAGATGATGATCGCGCCGATCGTGTTCTGCACCATCGTCAGCGGCATCAACAGCATCAGCGATTCCCGCGAGGTCGGCCGCACGCTGGTGAAATCCATGGCGCTGTTCTACCTGCTGACCGTGCTCGCACTGCTGGCCGGGCTGGTCGCCGTGTTGCTGATCCAGCCGGGCGTCGGCATGCATGTGTCCGTCAGCACGCTGGATCCGTCGGTGGCCGCGAAATTCACCAAGCAGGCGAGTGCGACCGGATTTGCGGACTTCATGCTGCACATCATCCCGCATTCCTTCTTTGGCGCGTTTGCCGACGGCGAAGTGCTGCCGGTCCTGCTGGTCTCCATTCTGATCGCCTTTGGCCTGAGCCGTGCCGGCGATGGGGGCGCGGTGGTTACGAAGGCGGTCGATTCCTTCTCTCAGGTCCTGTTTGTGTCCTTTGGCTTCGTCATGAAGCTCGCTCCGCTCGGCGCCTTTGGCGCCATGGCGTTCACGGTGGGCCGCTACGGCATTCGATCGATTGGCTCGCTCGGACTGCTGATCCTGACATTCTATATCGCCTGCTCCGTCTTCGTGGTCGTCGTGCTCGGCACGCTGGCGCGGCTGAACGGCTTCAGCCTGTGGAAGACCATTCGCTACTTCAAGGAAGAGCTGCTGATCGTGCTCGGCACATCATCGTCGGAACCGGCGCTGCCGGGAGCGCTGCGCAAGCTGGAGCAGCTCGGATGCCGGAAAGGCGTGTCCGGCCTCGTGTTGCCGATGGGCTATTCCTTCAATCTGGACGGCAGCGCCATCTATCTCACCCTGGCCTCCATCTTCATCGCGCAGGCCTGCGACATCCACCTGTCGTGGGGGCAGATTGCGGCGATGCTCGGACTGATGCTGCTGACGTCCAAAGGCGCGGCTGGCGTCACCGGCAGCGGCTTCGTGGCGCTTGTCGCGACCCTCTCCGTCATGCCGGATCTGCCCGTGACCGGCGTGGCGCTGCTTGTCGGCATCGACCGTTTCATGTCGGAAGCGCGGGCGCTGACCAGCATGATCAGCAACTGCGTCGCAGCCATTACCGTTTCGCTGTGGGAGGACGCCTGTGACCGCGAGGTGTTGGCTCGCGAACTGGGAGGAAGCGGCGCTCTCAAGGTCGCCGGATCGAAGATCGGTGGAGGAGCAGTGCTGCAGGGGGACAAGGCCTGGATTTCGACGACGCAATCGGCCGCTTAACGCCGCCTCCGGGATGCAATCGGCCGCACTGCTCGATTTGGATTTGGCAAGTCGCTGGCATGTCGAGCTTGTTGAACTCGGGCTACCGAAATCCGCGAAGGCTGCGTTGATCAGCCTAGTTGGATTTGGCGTTTTCCTTCGCGTTCTCTTTGGCGTTCTCCGCCGTCGGCGATTCCGCCGGTGGAGGACGCTTTCCGCTGCCGGTGATGCGCTCGATCGCGGAGCGCACGGCGTCGCCCCCCTTGCGATCCTTCAGCATGTCGAGCAGCGGCGCGGAGGCCGGCGAGCGGCGGATCAGGCTTTCCGGATCGGGGAAGATCAGGGGATCGTCCCAGGGGCCCTGCACCACGAATGGCAATTCGAATCCCGACGTGCTGTTGAGGCTCGCCACGCCCTTCATGTCGTATTCGCGCGTCGGCACCGAGGCGGTGCCGGTGAGCGTAATCTTCGCCGCCGGCCCTTCGACACGGATGTCTTCGGCGGTCGCGACCCCATCGGAGAATTTCACGGCGATGGTGAGATTGTTGTACGGCGTCGAACCGTTGCGGAAATTGCCGCCGCCGGACAGCGGCCTCCGCTCCAGGCGTTTCAGCAGCTGCTCGGCATTGAAGCCCGAGATCGCGCCGTCATGACCGGTGACGGTGGCGCTGCCGTCGAGCGACTGCACGAGGCCGAACGGGCTCGAGCCCGAGGCGAAGAGCGACACGTTGATGTTGCCGCGGCCGGATAGCTTGCTGAGGCCGAACAGTTCGGTGGCGCAGGCCTGGAGATCGACGTCGGTGAACTGGAATTGCGCCTTGATGTCGGCGACGGTGTCGGAGCGCGCGATGCCGAACGAGCCCTTGGCGATGCCGCCATAGACCTGCGCCTCGCCGACCGAGAGCGCCAGCGTGCCGTTGCGCAAATTGGCGCCGATCGCGGTGCGGCCGAGCCTGGTCGGCCCCACCGTCAGCTTTGCTGCCGACAGGCGCATGTCGAGGTCGGTCGTCGACAATCCGTTGAGATCGAACAGCTGCCTGTTCCAGTCCCGCGCGCCGCTCGCGAGCAGGCGGAAGGTGGAGATATAAGGTGTGAAGTCGAGCGCGTCGGCGGCAAGCGTCGCCTGCAGCGTCTGCCGGCCGTTATTGGCGTAGGTCATGACGCCCTCGGCGGCGTTGCCGTCGAGCTCGACATTGACGTTGGTGAGCGCGATCGAGGCGCCGACGACGTTGGCGCGCGCCTTCAGCACGAAGCGGCCGAAGCCGCCGCTGGCGGGTTGCGGCTGCCCGGTCCAGCGCAGCGCGTTGCGCAAGGACGGGCTGTCGATCGTCAGCGTGCCTTCCATCATCGGGCTGGTGCGGTTGGCAACGCTGCCGTCGAAGGCGAGCTTGAGCGGCGCACTGGCGATCCGCGCCTTCAACCCCGAGCGCTCGCCGGAGAGGGCGGCGACGAAATCGGAAAAGCTGATCGAGCCGTCGACACGCTCGCCACGCCAGTCGAACTGTCCGGTCGCGGCGAAGGAGCGCGAGATCGAAGGCCAGGCCAGCGACAGGTCGATGTCCGCGAACTTCTCGGTGCCGTGCGTGGCGGCGTCCTCGTAGTCGAGCACGCCGTCCTGGATCCGGATTTCGGAGAACGAGACCTGGTTCTCGGCGCCGGGCTTCATGGTGCGCGCGATGGTCTGGATGAAGGGCGTCCAGTTGCTCTGGCCGTCCGGCTTCAGGCTGACATGGATGCGGGGCCGCAGCAGCGTCAGGTCGGCGATCTCGAACCGTTGCAGCAGCAAAGGCAGCAGCCGCAGATTGGCGGTGAGCACGTCGACCTGGAGTGCGGGATCGCTGGTGCCGCCGCCCTTGAGGCCGACGTCGCGGAAGGAGATGTAGCTCGCCGGCAGCACCGAGATGTCGATTGCGCCCGCGACGCTGAGCTCGAGCCCGGTGACGTCACGGATCTGCGCTTCGACCGCCTTGCGCAGCGCGTCGCGGTTGATGAGCCATGAGGTCGCGATCAGGGCGATCAGCGCGACGCCGAGCAGCGCCGCGATCGGCGTCCCGAGGCGCTTCATTCCTTGGGCCATGGTCAATGGCATGTCCTGATCGGGTTGGTCGTTGGAGCCAGGAGGGCGGGTCGGGAAACCTGCGTGCCCACGCCCAACCCCCGCAACTTGATGGTTTTTCTTGTCGCTTTCAAGGCCGCGGACGGTTCTGCCCACGGTGTGGGCAGCTTCTATCACCCGGGCGCGGTGCGGAGAACCCCGTATCATTGACGGCTTTGGAGGATTTCGCCTAATAATCGCCGCCAACAGGGCGCGCCGCCTCCAAGCCGAAGGTTCAGTCGAAGGTTATTTGCATGAACAAGGTCTATCCCGACGCGAAGTCGGCTCTCAACGGCATTTTGAAAGACAACATGATGATCATGTCGGGAGGCTTCGGCCTCTGCGGCATCGCCGAGGAGCTCTCGGATGCGATCCGCGAGTCCGGCGTCAAGGGCCTGACGGTGGTCTCCAACAATGCCGGCGTCGACGGCATCGGGCTCAGCCGCCTTTTGGAAACCCGGCAGATCAAGAAGATGATCTCGTCCTATGTTGGCGAGAACAAGCTGTTCGCCCAGCAATTCCTCGCCGGCGAGCTGGAACTCGAATTCAATCCACAGGGCACGCTCGCCGAGCGCATCCGCGCCGGCGGCGCCGGCATCCCGGCCTTCTACACCAAGACCGGCGTCGGCACGCTGATCGCCGAAGGCAAGGAAGTGAAGGAGTTCGACGGCGAGAAGTATCTGATGGAGCGCGGCCTGTTCGCCGACCTCGCCATCGTGCATGCCTGGAAGGGCGACACCGCCGGCAACCTGATCTACCGCAAGACCGCGCGCAATTTTAACCCGATGATGGCAACCGCCGCCAAGATCACCGTCGCCGAGGTCGAGCATCTGGTTCCGGCCGGTGAACTCAATCCCGACCACATCCACACGCCCGGCATCTTCGTGAAGCGCATCGTCGAGGTCGGCACGGCCAAGAAGCGCATCGAATTCCGCAACACCCGCCCGCGTACCGCCGCTTAAGCGTATCAGGAGACACACATGGCCTGGACCCGTGAACAGATGGCCGCGCGCGCCGCAAAGGAATTGCGTGACGGCTACTACGTCAATCTCGGCATCGGCATCCCGACGCTGGTTTCGAACTTCATCCCCGATGGGGTCGATGTCAGCCTGCAGAGCGAGAACGGCATGCTCGGCATGGGCCCGTTCCCCTATGAAGACGAGGTGGACGCGGACCTGATCAACGCCGGCAAGCAGACGGTGAGCGAGCTGCCCTCGACCTCGTATTTCTCGAGCGCGGATTCCTTCGGGATGATCCGCGGCGGCCACATGGACCTGTCGATCCTCGGCGCCATGCAGGTGGCCCAGAACGGCGATCTCGCCAACTGGATGATCCCCGGCAAGATGGTCAAGGGCATGGGCGGCGCGATGGACCTCGTCGCCGGCGTCAAGCGCGTCGTCGTGGTGATGGAGCATTCGGCCAAGGACGGCTCCAAGCTCCTGAAGAAGTGCAATCTGCCGCTGACCGGCGAGCGCGTGGTCGACATGGTCGTCACGGATCTGGCGGTCTTCACCATCGACAAGCACGGCGACGGCGGCATGGCCCTGATCGAGCTCGCCGACGGCGTCTCGCTCGACGAGGTCAAGGCGAAGACCGAAGCCGAGTTTCGCGTGGCGCTGAAGAACAGCTGAGTTAGCGATCCGCGAATAATGGGAAAGGGCCGGGCTTTGTCCCGGCCATTTTCATTGAAGTACCGACGCGCACTGCTTCCACATCGCAATGACGGAGTATGAGGCGCGGCCGAGACTCTGCTATTTCGCGAGTCAGGCCCGCCCTACGACCTCACCGCCCACACCTTGCTCCAGCGCGCCGACACGCTCGCGACCCAGGAGGTCTCCTCGCGCACCAGGCGAAAGCCGAGATTGGCGGGCGGCACGCCCTGGGCGCAGCCGCCGGCGCGGGCGTCGCGGATGAAATCGGTGACATAGGCGCGGTGGGCGCCCTCGGCGACACGCACGCCGCAGTTCACGGTGGGGCGGCCGGCATTGCCGGCGGCGTCGACGCGCGAGCGCACGAAGCAGGTCGAGGTCCATTCCCAGACATTGCCGGCGAGGTCTTCGACGCCGTGCTCGTTCGGGCCGAACTTGCCGAACGGATAGGCCGTGGTGTCGGAAAGGTCGCGTTCGGATTCGCGCTCATAGCGGCTGATCCAGCGCTTCGAAGGATCGTCGGCATCGACAGCGACGCCATCGTCCTTGAATCTGGAGCCTGCTGCAAAGGCCCATTCTGCATCGCTCGGCAGGCGGTAATGGTGGCCTGTCTTGCGCGACAGCCAGCCTGCATAAGCCTCGGCATCGTGCCAGCTCACCTGCACCGCGGGACGATCGGCGGCGACCGCGACGTCGCGATCGAGCGCGCGGCAGGCGCCATCCTGCACACAGAGCTGATAATCGGATGAGGAGACCTGATTTCGCATGATGTGGAGCGGCCGGTCGACGCGCATCACGCGCAGCGGCGCTTCCGCCTGCTGTCCGCCGCGCGTGAAATCGCCGGCCTCGCGATAGGACAGGCTGCCCGCTGCGACCCTGACGATCGCAGGCTCCGACGCCGTGCCGTGGACGGTCATGTCCGAGACCAGCGGCGCCATCGCGATCGGCCCGGCGAGTCCGGCGGCGCAGGCGAGTGCCAGTTTGAGCTTGAATGCGATCAGCATGGTCATTCCTCGAAGAAAGAAGGGGCCGGTGATGACCGGCCCCTTGTCGCGTTTAGTTGGTGGCGGCCGGTATTTCGGCAGGGGCCTTCACCTGCATCATCAGATCGTCGTTCCACTTGCCTTCGACCTTGAAGTGCGCGGTGGCGCCAAGGTCGGCGGCCTCGATCAGATTGTGCGTGACGTAGGCGTAGATGCCGGGCTGCTGGAACTTGTACAGTGCAGCTCCCGCCGAGCCGCCGCGGATGAACCAGGTCTCGAGCCCGACTTCGGGTGCATTACCGAACTTGCCGGTCTCCCAGACGTAGTCGCCATGGCCGCCGATCAGATGCGGGCGGCTGTCGCGGTTGGCCTGCGAATGCACCATCAGAACGTTCTCGCCGACCTTGGCAGTCAGTGCGTTCTTGCCGGTGAGCGCGCCGACCTTGCCGTTGAACACGACGTGGGTGGGGGTCAGCTTTTTCATCACCTCTTCGGTGTCGGTGAAGGCTTCACCCGGCGAGTCGTAGGACTTGAAGTTGCCCTTCTCGTCGCGCGGCACGTACATGTCCTGCTCGCCGATGTAGTAGACCTTGTCGTACTTCAGAGCGTGGCCCTTGCCATCGTTCAGTCCGTCGCGCGGCAGCACCATCACGGCGCCGTTCATGCCGGAGACGACGTGCCAGGGGATCATCGGGCCGCCCGGAGCGCAATGGTAGACGAACACGCCGGTTTTGGTTGCCTTCCAGCGCAGCACGACCTGCTCGCCGGGATTGACCAGAGTGAGCGCGCCGCCACCGAGCGCGCCGGTCGCGGAATGGAAGTCGATGTTGTGCGGCATGGTGTTGGTCGCGGGATTGACCAGCGTCGTTTCGACGTAGTCGCCCTCGTGCACGACCATCAGCGGGCCCGGCATCGAACCGTTGAAGGTCATCGCCTGGAAGGTGGTGCCCTTCTCGTCGATGACGACCTTCTTCTCCTCGATCGTGAGCTTGAACTCGATGATCTTGGGGCCTTGCTTGGTCGCCTGCTCGTGCGCGTGCACGAAGGGCGGAGCGACCAGCTCTACCTTTTGGCGCGGCAGCTTGAGATCATCGGCCGCGAAGGCGGGGGTCGCCAGCATCAGCGCGGTCGCGGCGGCGCTGATCAATGCGGCTCTGCGGGTGAACATCGGAAGCATCCTTCATCTGGAAAGGTTTTTGATGACGGATGCAGTGTGCGCCGATCGTGGCAAGAGTGTTTGCGCTGCGACAAGGTTTTGCCGGATTCGTCTCCGCAACAGTACTTAGGTGTCTCAACGGAGCAGGATCGGTGACACCACGTTAACCGCATCCGACGGATTGATGCGGATGTCGAGGCCGAGCGACCAGCGGCCGGACAGCGGTGCCGACATTCTGACTCGCCACTGATCGTTGCCGACGCGTTCGGCGTTCGCGGTGATCGGCGCGACGCCGTGCTCGGCGTTGCCGAGCGTGACAGCAACCGCGTCGGCGCTCAGCGGCAACTCATTCGCATCTTCAAGCTGGATTGCGATTTCGACTGGACCGGCGCGCCCGGGCGAGACCGTGACGTTGGCCATGGCCTTTTCAGCATGGAGATGCGTGAAGAAGCTCTCGTCAGCTTCGGTCGTCGACGGGGGTGGGACCGCCGCAGCCTGCTCCACGCGATGTGCAGGCTCTGCGGCCGCCGTTGTCTTCGCGCTTTCGGGAGCCTGTGCGCCGATGGCCTGCACGTCCAGCGTCACTTTCACTGCGCCGGCGTGCTCGAACGACAGCGTCACGGGCATCTGGTCGCCGGCATGGAGCGGCACATCGAGACCGATGAACATCAGGTGTCCGCCGCCGGGTGCAAGCGTCACGATTTGTCCGGGTGCGATGACAAGCCCCTTGTCGAGCGGGCGCATGGTCATGACACCGTCGTTGACGGTCATTTCATGGATCTCGGTTCGAAGCGCATGGGCGGCCGATGCGGCCTGCAGCCGCTCCGGCGCGCGGCCCCTGTTCTCGATCGTCAGATAGCCGCCGGCGACCCTGGCTCCGCCGGGCGTCGCCCGGCTCCAGGCCCTGGTGATGACGAGATCGCCGCTGGTCGTGTCGGCCGCAAAGGCCGACGCCCCGACAATGCATGCCAGCACGACCGCGCCGGCGAATGCGCGCTTGGATGAGATCATGGTCGAGGCCTTCGCGAAGACGTGACTAAAATAGATGTGTGGCAAGCCAGACCGTTGCCCAGATCGCCAGCGACAGCACGGCGAAGACGGCGATGGCCGCGGCCAGAGCGCGCACGGTGCCGGCCGGGGCCGGTGCGACCGGGGGCCGAAAGTCGTCGAAACGCGGGATATGGCCGCGGACGTCGAGCAAGGAAAGAATCAGTTCGAGTGCGAGAAGCCTCATGGGCAAACGCTCCGGATGGCGTGCGAATTGCCATGATCATGGCCCCGAACCCGCCGCTGCGCTTTGCGCGAGCGCAATGTCTGCTGCACCCCCGGCCGACTTTGCGCGAGCGCAAGGTCGCCTCCGCGGATCCGGGTTATTGGAGTGCATTCCGTGATTTGCCGTGATGTCTGCGCACGGCGGAAATTTACGAATGGGTAAGACATGAGAGCTGATCTAGCGGCGAGCTACGGCGAAGAACGATTGCCACGCTACACGAGCTATCCGACCGCGCCGCATTTTTCGACGGCGGTCGGACCGGACGCCTACGCCAGTTGGCTGGCGGAGCTGCCGGCGGGCGCCAGCGCGTCACTCTATCTCCACGTGCCGTTCTGCCGCGAGATGTGCTGGTATTGCGGCTGCCATACCCAGATCGTCCGCCGCGACGAGCTCATCGCCGGCTATCAGCGGACGCTGCGCAACGAGATCGAGCAGGTCGCCGAAACCATTGGCCGCCGCATCAAGGTGGAGCACATCCATTTCGGCGGCGGCACGCCGACGATCATGCAGCCGGAAGCTTTCGCCGAGTTGATGGCGACGATGCGCCAGAAGTTCTTCGTGCTACCCTCGGCCGAGATCGCGGTCGAGATCGATCCCCGCACATTGACCGCCGACATGGTCGATGCCATGCGGCTCTCCGGCGTCAACCGTGCGAGCCTTGGCGTGCAGAGCTTCGATCCCGTGGTGCAGCGGGCGATCAATCGCGTGCAGAGCTTCGAGCAGACGGCTTCCGTGGTCGACATGCTCCGGCGCGCCGGCATCGAGGGACTCAATTTCGATCTGATCTACGGGCTGCCGCACCAGACCGTCGCGTCCTGTCTGGATACGGTCCGGCGCAGCCTCACGCTCGCGCCCGACCGCTTCTCCGTGTTCGGGTACGCTCACGTGCCCAGCTTCAAGAAGCACCAGCAGATGATCAACGAGGCCGTGTTGCCGGACGGACTCGCGCGCCACGACCAGGCTTGCGCGATCGCGAATGCATTGAAGGAGGCCGGTTACGTGCAGATCGGGCTCGATCATTTCGCGCGACCCGACGATTCCATGGCAGTGGCCTTCGAGGAACGGACGCTGCGGCGCAATTTTCAGGGCTACACCACTGACAAGAGCGAAGTCCTGCTCGGTTTCGGCGCGAGCGCGATTGGGCATTTGCCGCAGGGTTACGTCCAGAACGAGGTGCAGATCGGCGCCTATGCGCAAAGCATCGCCGCCGACCGTCTCGCCACCGCCAAGGGCTATGGGCTCACCGACGACGACCGGCTGCGCGCCGACATCATCGAACGCATCATGTGCGAGTTCAGCGCCGATCTCGGCGACATCTGCGCGCGCCATGGCGCGGAGGCGGGGGCGATGCTGAATTCGGCGGCGCGTCTGAAGCCGCTGATCTCCGACGGCATCGTGAGGCTGGATGGCAACCGCCTCGCAGTCGCAAAGGATTCGCGCTTCCTGGTCCGCAGCGTCGCGGCCGCGTTCGACGCGCATCTCAATCCGGCGAAGCAGCTGCACAGCCGGGCTGTGTAAGGTCTCTCCTCCTGTCATTCCGGGGCGCGCCCTTTGGCGCGAACCCGGAATCCATTTCTCCACGTCACCTGCTGCGCGATGGATTCTGAGATGCGCAATTGCGCATCATAGTTCGCGCTTCGCGCGCCCCGGAATGACAAGCCAGCTTGCGCTTCGACAAGGAGCCTTCGATCCATTCTGCTATCGTCGTTGCGGAACGGAGTTGTCCATGTCTTTTGGATCCGACGATCTGGTCGATGACATCATGCGTACCGCGCCGCACACGATCCGCGTGTTTCTGGCCTTCAGGATGGCTTGTGTCGGTTGCCCGATCGCAACCTTCCACACGGTGGATGATGCCTGCCGCGAGCATGGCATCGACCGCGAGAAATTCCTCGCCGCGTTGTGCGATTGCGTGCCGGCGTGAAGCGGTCCGGAATTCACGCGGGCGCGCGCGGATTCCCGGGTGAGGGACGCTTTCGCCGTAAGCGGAAGCGCCCCTCACCCCTATCTCGATCCCTGTCTTAATCCCTATCTCGGGCGGAGACGTCCCGGCGGCTGTCACGCCGCGCCGCTGTCGGCGCTTCGCTCCGCCAACACGACGATCCTGTGCGGGTCGCGCAGGATGATGCGCTGACGGCCGCTCTCGACGAGCCCTTGGCTCTCCCAGCCGCTCAGGATGCGGCTGACGGTGTGCAGCGTGGTGCCGGTCATCTGGGCGATGTCCTGGCGGCTGATCGGGAAGTCGATCTCGATGCCGTGGTCGAGCTTCTTGCCGGACTGCTTGGCGAGGCGCAGCAGCGCATGGGCGACGCGCTGCTCGACCTGCTGGGTCGACATTTCCAGGATGCGGGTGTGGCTTTCCTGGAGGCGCTTGCCGACGGTCTGGAGCGTGTTGGCCGCCAGCGAGGGAAATCGCTCGACCAGCCGCGGCCAGGCCGAGGTTGGCCAGATCAGCACCACGCTGTCATCGACCGCGATCGCGGTCGCCGGATACTGCACGGCTCCGATCGCCATGGCGAGCCCGAACGTTTCGCCGGGCGCGACGTAGCGTACCACGATCTGCTCGCCGGTCGGCGTGGTCTTGGCCGCGCGGACATGGCCGTGCAGCAGCAGGAAGAAGGACTGCGCATCCGCCCCCTGCTCGAAAATGGCACTGTTCTTGGGATAGCGCGCCGAACGGGCCTCACGCAGGATCTCATCCAGAGCTTCCGGCGTGACCCCGGCAAACAGCGGCAAATGCGCAATCAGCGATGTGTCGACCTTGGCCATTCTGCCTCCTTGGCATCAGGGAGTGTGATGGCACCTGCAATCGTTCGATAGTTTGCGATAGCGCAAAACGGGACGGCTGAGTGGCAGTATTTTTCCAGATAACGGACTGAAATTTATTGGAGTTGACCCCATGGCTGGCGCTCGATCCCGCAACTTTGAGGGCTGGCCGCTATTTGCGAACAGTTTTCGGCCCTTTTTCCTGCTCGCCGCGATCCAGGCGGGGCTATCGATTCTGGCTTGGCTGCCGATGTTCTACGGCGAATTGTCGGTGAGTTCCGCGTTCGCGCCGCGCGACTGGCACGTCCACGAGATGCTCTACGGCTTCCTGCCGGCGGTGATCACCGGGTTCCTGTTCACGGCCATCCCGAACTGGACCGGGCGGCTGCCGATCCAGGGCACCTCGCTGGGGGCGTTAGTGATGGTCTGGCTTGCCGGACGTATCGCGGTGACGTTGTCGGCCGATACCGGCTGGGCGTTTGCGCTTCTCGTCGATGCCGCCTTCCTGGCGCTGGTGGTCGCTGCCGCGGCGCGCGAGATCATCGCGGGCGGCAACTGGCGCAACCTGCCCGTGGTGGCGATGGTGTCCGTTCTGCTCGCCGGCAATGTCGCTTTTCATCTCGAGGCGCACTACCAGGGCGCGGCCGATGTCAGCATCCGCGTCGGCATCGGTGTGGTCATGCTGCTGATCTCGCTGATCGGAGGCCGCATCATTCCGAGCTTCACCCGCAACTGGCTGGTCAAGTTCAATCCCGGCCGTCTGCCGGTGCCGTTCGGACGCTTCGACGGCGCAGTGATCGGATGCAGCGCGCTCGCGCTCATCTTCTGGATCATGGCGCCGCTGAATGCCGTCACCGGTGTCCTGATGGCGCTGGTCGGCGGGCTGCATCTGGTGCGGCTTGCGCGCTGGGCCGGCGATCGCACCTTTCGCGAGCGACTGCTGGTGATCCTGCATATTGGCTATGTCTTCGTGCCGCTCGGCTTCATCCTGCACGCCGTCGCGGCTTTCGGAGCGCTGCCGCCAAGCGCCGGCATCCATGCCTGGATGACGGGCGCGGCGGGAACCATGACGCTGGCGGTGATGACCCGCGCGAGCCTCGGCCACACCGGACAGGCGTTGACCGCTTCGCCGGCGACCCAGGGAATCTACGCTGCGATCATCATCGCGGCTCTGGCACGGGTCGCCGCCGTGGTGTTGCCCGCGCACAGCGATCTATTGTTGCACATCGCCGCCTGCGGCTGGCTGGTCGCGTTCCTCGGATTTGCCGTCGCGTTCGGCCCGCTGCTCGCCGGCAGCCGGCGGCGTGCCCTTGCCGTAATGGGCGTGCCTGCTCCGGCGCGCTGAAACTCAAGCTGCGGTCGCCGAAGGCGCATCGGGCCGTGTCGGAGGCCGAATGCCCTTGCGCCAGTCGGTGACGGTGCAGCCGAACCGGCCACGGAACCAGCGCGCCATGGCGCTCTGCGCGGAGAAGCCGAGCTGGGTCGCGATGTCAGCCAGCGGCCGGTCGGGGTCCTCGATCAGCTGGATCACGAGATCGGCGCGTTGCGCATCCAGGATGGCCGAGAAGCTGGTGCCTGATGAGGCCAGATGCCGGTGGATGGTACGGCGGGTGCAGGCAAGATGCTCGGCGACGCGCTCGACGGTGCAGTCGCCGCCGGCGAGCAGGGTCCGCACGACCTCGTCGACCTTCCCTTCCCAACTTGCCGGCCGGGTCTCGATCGCCTCGATCCGCTTGCGCAGATAGCTCGCGATCAGGGGATGCGCGCTCGGGATCCGGCGCTCCATGTCGCGCGCCGAGAGCAGGATCGCATCGTGTTCGGCGTTGAAGGTCACGCGGCAGCCGTAGAACTCGCGATAGCGCTTGCGATCGCGCGGCGGCGGGTAATGCAGGTGGACCTCCTGCGGCCGCCAGTCATGGCCGTACAGCGATTGGATGATGCGGTGGATGCTGCCGAGCGCCATGTCGATCGCCTGGCGCGGCGCGCTCGGCTGCCGGCCGCGCAGGTGCAGCGTGACCGTCACGATCTGCCCGTCGCGCGCAACGTCCAGCCGCATGCCGTCATGATGGATGTGGATGAAGCGCGAGAATGCTTCGATCGCCTCGCCGACGGTCGCCTGCTCGCGCACGATCAGGCCGACCGCACCGAAATTGGTCAGGCCGCCGCGCTCGGCGAGACGCAAGCCGAAATCTTCGGCGCCGGAGGCCTCCGCCGACAATTCGAGCAGACGGCGCAGGCCGGCGACGGCGATGGGCGTATCGGGCTTGTCGAGGCAGGCCAGCGGCAGCCTGGCCTTGCGCATCATCTGTTTGGGATCGAGCCCGACCGACCGGGCGACCTCCGGGTAATAGCTCAAGCCTGCGCTGCGAACGAGGTCGGTCATGCGAACCGTTCCTGCCAGCCATTCCCGCAGATGTCCCGAAATGTAAAGTTTCTGTCTCGATCCGTCAAATCCAGGAACCGGCCGGAACATACATAGGGGAAACCGAAGCACTGGCGTGAATGCCGTGCTCACGACGGCGCGGCAGGGCGATGCGGCCCGCTTTCCGTCTCGGACCATTTGACCAAGACATTGCTGGATCGGGATTATGCCGGGGAACATGCTTTCCAAGGGCGAGGTATTCGTCATCGACACCGACGCTGCCTCCCGCGAACAACTTTCGACCGCGCTCCAACAGAGCGCCTATGACGTGATCTGCTTCGCTGACGGTGCCTCACTTCTGTCGGAAGCGAAGGCGCGGATGCCGGCCTGCGTGCTGATGGAGCTGCCGCCCGATCGCTCCGGCCTCGACATGCTCAGGCGGCTGCGCGAGGAAAACTGCATGGCACCGGTGCTGGTGACCTCGGCGAATGGCAGCATCGCCATGGCGGTCGACGCCATCAAGAGCGGCGCGGCCGACTTCATCGAAAAGCCGTTCCGCACCCACGACATCGTCGGCCGGATCGATGCCGCCATCGACGAATTTGCGCAGCCCGGCACGAGCCGGCAGCGCTGGTTGCCCGGCTGCGAGCCCTTGACCGAGCGTGAGGGCGACGTGCTCGAGCACCTCGCTGCCGGCCTGACCAACAAGGAGATCGCCCGGCGCATGCATCTGAGCGCACGGACCGTCGAGGGCTATCGCGCCGGCATCCTGAAGAAGGCCGGAGCCAGGAACGTGACCGATCTGCTCCGCCGCATCTTCGGCCAGGGGGCGTCGACCCAGGTTTAGCGGGCTCGCCGCGGGACGACGTTCCGTTCCGCGGCCTTGGTGCCGCCGCCGCGGCGCCCCACGGAAACCCCAATCGAACCAGTTCCTTCCCTGCCGCGTCCAACCATGTTGGCGAGGCATTTGATCGCGCGCGTCCGGCTGGCGGCGCGGCGGTACGGCAGGAGGGACTTCATGCGCATCACCGCAAGATATTTGGCAACGACGACCCTGGTTCTGGTCACCATGGCGGCGTCGTCGCCATCATGGGCCGCCGATCTGGACGCCATTTCGGCGATCGATACGGTCACGGTTTACCCCGATGGTGCCACCGTCACGCGCGTCATCACGGTCGATTTGCCGTCCGGGGATTCGACGCTTGTTGCCAAGGACTTCCCGCTTGGTCTCGATGCCTCCTCCATCCGGGTCGAGGGTGAGGGCGGCGCAAAGCTCACCATCGGCACGATCGATGCGCGGTCGCCTCGCGCCGCGCCGGTCAATCTGCCCGAGCTGGAAAAGCGCATCGAGGCCTTGAACGATCAGCGCGCCGATTTGCAAGGCGCGATCGACTCGGCGAATGCGCGGCGCAAGTTTGCGGAGCACTTTGCGGAAACCTCCCCGGCGGGGATCGGCGACAAGGGCGAGGCGCGGCCGATCGCCGAATGGCGCGTGGCTTTTGCTGCGGTCGGCGAGGAAATTGCGAGCGCCGACACCGCCGTCCGCGACGCCACGCGCAAGACGCGCGAGATCGACCGGCAGATCGCCCAACTCGAGGTCGAGCGCAAGGCCAAGCCGCCGAGCAAGCTCGAGGTTCGCATGGACGTTGCCGCGGCCGCTGCGATGAAGGCGACGCTGCGCGTGACGTATGCCGTGCGCAATGCGCGCTGGATGCCGCTCTATGACGCCCGGCTCGACACCGGCGCCAAGGATCGCAAGCCGCAGCTCGAACTCATTCGTCGCGCCGAGATCACGCAATCGACCGGCGAGGATTGGTCCAACGTGACGCTCGGCGTCTCCACAACCCGCATCAGCCGCGGCGGCAGTGCGCCGGAGCTGCATTCGCTGGTCGCGCAATATCCCCAGGTGCCGAAGCCGCTGGCAGCAGGCTCGGTCTCCGATCTGGCGCGGCCCGCGCCGGTCCTGCGCCAGATGCAATCGCCAGCGATGGCCAAGATCGCGGAGGCGGCCGAGCCGCGCGAACGTGCCGACGAGCAGCAGGCAATTGCCGAGATCGGGGATTTCCAGGCGACGTTCAAAATTCCCGGCCGCGTCAGCCTCGGCGCCGCCGAGGGCGCCAAGAGCCTGCGGATTGCAGCGATGACCGTGCCCGCCGACCTCGCGGTCCGCGCCGCACCGGTGCTGGACCCGACCGCCTTCCTCGAAGCCAGCTTCAGGCAGACCGACGACTCGGCTCTGCTGCCCGGCAAGGTCGCGATCTACCGCGACGGCGTCTTCGTCGGCCGCGGCAAGCTCTCCGCTTCCGCCAAGGACGACATCGTGCGGCTCGGCTTCGGCGCCGACGACAAGGTGAGAATCGAGCGCGCCGTGCTCAAGCGCAACGAGGGTTCGGCCGGCCTGCTTGTCACAACATCCAAGACCGACGAGCGTACGTTCAAGACCACCATCCGCAACGGTCATGATTTCCCGATCAAGGTCGCGATCGAGGATCAGTTGCCGGTCAGCGAGAGCGAGGACATCGTCGTCGAAATGCTGCCCGCGACCACGCCGCCGACCGCCAGCAACATCCGTGACCGCCGCGGCGTGCTGGAATGGTCGTTCGACGCCAAGCCGGGCGAAGTCAAGGATATCAACTTCGCCTGGCGCATCCGCTGGCCGAAGGACAAGAGCATGGTGATCGTGCCGGCGGGGTAGGCGGCTAGGCCCTCACCTCTCCCCGCTGGGAAGAGGTGAGGAGCGCCGCCCGCATCGACTGCGGCAGCACGTAAGGCACGCCGTCGTCGCCTTGATGGACGACGGCATCGATCTCGAAGATCTCGCGGATGATCTCGCGGGTGACGACATCCGCGCGCGGGCCATCCGCGGCGAGCTTGCCGCCAGCCAGCACGACCAGCCGGTCGGCGAAGCGGATCGCGAGATTGAGGTCGTGCAGGATCGCGATGACTGCGGTGCCGCCGGCCGCGCGGCGGCGCGCTGCTTCGACGAGGTCGATCTGGTGGCGCAGATCCAGGCTCGAGGTCGGCTCGTCCAGCAGCAGAAGTCCCGGGCCATGCTCGGCTTCGCCGCAGGCGAGCTGCACCAGCACGCGGGCGAAATGGGCACGCTGCTGTTCGCCGCCTGAGAGCGTCGGCAATTGCCGTTCGCGGAAATGGGCCAGCCCAACCTCATCGAGGGCCGCGTCGACGAGCGCGCCTGCTTCACGCGCGCTGCGCTCGCCCGCGCCCATCAGCACGATCTCCTCGACGGTGAAGGGGAAGGTGACGTTGATGTGCTGGGACAGCATGGCGCGGTGCGCGGCAAGCTCGCGGGGCGCATAGCCGCTGATATCCCGCTGCTTCAGGCGCACCTCGCCTGCGTTCGGGCGGAGATCGCCGGAGAGCAACCGCAGCAGCGTCGACTTGCCGGCGCCGTTCGGGCCGATGATTGCGACCATCTCGCCGGCCGCAACCGTCAGGCCGACGCCATCGAGCAGCGTCGCGCGGCCGGCGCGCTTGCTCAAGGCACGCGCCTCGATCACGGCGCTCATAGCGAGGCCAGCCCGCGCTGCCGCAGCAGGATGAAGAGGAAGACCGGCGCGCCGACCCCTGCGGTCAGAATGCCGATCGGCATCTCCGCCGGCGCCACGATGGTGCGCGCCAGCGTGTCGGCGCCGACCATCAGGATCGCGCCTGATAGCACCGAGGCCGGCAACAACAGCCGATGCGCAGGTCCAATGACGAGACGGAGCAGATGCGGCACGACGATGCCGACGAAGCCGATGACACCGCTGATCGACACCGCGACGCCGGTCATGGCGGAGACCATGACGATCGAGATCCGCTTGAGACGCTCGACGTCAACGCCGCCGTGAAAGGCGTCGGCCTCGCCGAGCACCAGGAGATCGAGGCCGCGCGCGATGAAGGCGCAGGCGCCAAGCCCGATGACGAGGATGGGCGCCAGCACGGCGGCCTTGGTCCAGGTCACCCCGCTCATCGAGCCCAGCAGCCAGAACGTGACGTCGCGGAGCTGGCGGTCGTCGGCGATGAACACCAGAAGCCCGATGCCGGCATTGGCGATGGCGGTGATGGCGACGCCGGCGAGCAGGAAGACCGCGATCGAGGTGCGGCCCGAGCGGCTCGAGATGCCGTAGAGGATCGCGGTCGTGGCCAGCGATCCCGCGAATGCCGCGAGCGGCAGGAGCTCGGCCTGGAGGAAGCGCAGCGTCTCGCCGAAGCGCGAATCGGTGAACACGATCGCGCTTGCGGCTGCGAGCGCGCCGCCGCTGGAGACGCCGACCAGCGCGGGATCGGCGAGCGGGTTACGAAACAGCCCTTGCATGATCGCGCCGGCCGCGGCGAGCAGGCCGCCGACCATCGCCGCCGCCGCGATCCGGGGGACGCGGATCGACCACAGCACGAGCTGGTCGCGGGCCGTCATGGCCGTGCTTTCGCCTGATAGGCCGAGTGCGGCAGGCAGACGGGAGAGGGGAATGCCGGCGGCGCCGAAGCTCAGCGCCACGATCGCAGCGACCGCGAGCACCGCGATCAGGAGAGGGATTGCGAACGATGCGGACCGCGAGCTGGGGCGTCGTTCCGTGCCGCGCGCTTCCGTGCCGATCGCCACGCTCATTGCCGGCAATTTGCCGCCGACAGCGCCGAGGTGAATGCATCGCCCGGTTCGGCCAATGCCGGATATAGTTTTACCGAGAGATCTCGCGCCGCCGCCGCCGTCCGTGGCCCGAAGCCGAGCAGATAGAGCCCGTCCATTGTGATGAGGCTCTTGTTGGCCGCGACCGGCGTCAGGGCGAAGCCGGGATGGGCATAGATCGCGTCGGCAGCAAGCGAGTCCTTGCCGCGCTCGATCGACAGCACCACGTCGGGTCTTGCCGCCGCGATGGCCTCGTCACCGATGATCTTGTAGCCGTCGAAATCGTCGACGGCGTTGGCGGCGCCGGCGAGTTGAATGATCTCGTCGGCCGCGGTCTTGTGGCCGGCGACCATGGCGCGCCCGTTCTGGAGCGACATCACGAACATCACGCGCACCGGCTTGGTCACCTTGGCGCGCAGGGCGCGCAGCTGCGCAAGATCGGCGCCGACCGCGGCGCTGAGGCAGGCGGCGCGCGCATCGACACCCATGGCGTGGCCGACCAGTTTTATCTTCTCGATCAGACCGTCCTCGGAGAAGGTGTCGGGCACCAGCACCAACGGCACCTTCGCCGTTTCCAGGATCTCCATGGTCGCGTGCGGGCCTGAGCCCTGGATCGCCAGGATGAGGGTGGGGTTGAGGCCCAACACGCCTTCGGCGGAGATCTGGCGCATGTAGCCGACATTGGGTTTGTCGTGCAGCGCCGCCGCTGGATAAAGGCTGGTGGTGTCGACGCCGACCAGCCGGTTCTCGAGCCCGAGCGCATAGATGATCTCGGTGATGGCGCCACCGATCGAGACGGTGCGCGCGAAGTCGGTCACGGCGACGTCGCGATTGCGCGCGTCATGCACGGTGATGCCGGCGGCGTGCGCGGCAGAGGCGAGCGCGATCGTGCTGGAGAGCAGGAGGCTAGCGAGGGTGCGACAAAATGTCATTATAGGTTACTTCGTCAGGATCAGCTTGTTCTGCGAGGTCAGGCGAAGCCGATAGCTGTCCTCGCCATGCGCGATGATGATCTCGCGCTCGGCCGCAAACAGCTCGCGACTGTCGATCCGGCTCCCACGCATGGTGAGGGTTCTCGTTGTCGCAGCAGGGCTTCCTGCCGACCCCGCCGCGCCGCCGCTGCTGTCTCCTGATGTTGCTGACATGTTGGCTGTGATGCGCTTTCGAAACCCTGGAGTGCTGCTTGCTTGTTTGTACAAGCGGCACGAAGCGCATTCCAACGGCTGCAATTTACAATCGATATAAACTGCAACCTTGTGACATTGACCGTCAGAGTGTTGCCACGTAACCAATTATGGCGGCGGGGTGACTTGCCCGCGTCTTGAGAAAACAGCCAGCCAGTCGTTCGCGTTGCGAACGCACGCCAGCCAAAAGACCTGAAATAATAGAGTGAAGTGCAGGCTGGGGCTGATATGGCTGACGGGGCTAAGTATTCGCGCGCCTTGATTTTGGGCGCGTCGGTGATTTCATTTGCGGCAATGACGACGAAGAGCGGTCTTGCACAGACCGCCGAGCCGCAGGCTGAACGCGCGTCGACGGAGCGGCCGAAGCAGGCTAAGCGCAAGCCGGCCAAGCCGCTGGTCGCGCAGCAGGCAGCGCCGGAGGTCCTCAACGCCCGAGCCCAGGCCGGCGGCACCGCGCCGGTTCAGACGCTCGACACCATCACGGTCGCTGCAACGAAAACCAAGGAGCGCGCGATCGATGCGCTCGCGCCGGTCAGCTCCATTTCGCCCGACCAGATCCAGGGTCTTCAGCCGAACCGGCTGTCGGGCATCTTCTATGCTGTCCCCGGCGTGTCGTTCCAGGAACGCGGCGACGATCCCGCGACCGTCATCAACATCCGCGGCCTGCAGGAGTTCGGGCGCGTTGCGGTGGTCGTCGATGGTGCGCGCCAGAACTACCAGCGCACCGGTCATAACGCCAGCGGCTCCTTCTTCCTCGATCCTGAATTGGTCGGCGGCGTCGACGTCGTGCGCGGCCCGACCGCCAACATCTACGGCTCCGGCGCGATCGGCGGCCTGGTCTCGTTCCGCACCAAGGACATCGACGATGTGCTGCGTCCCGGCGAGCGCTGGGGCGTCGATCTCTCGGGCTCCTACGGCTCCAACAACAATCGCGGCCTCGGCTCGGTCTTCGGCGGCGTGCGCGCCACACCGGACGTCGATATCTTCGGCGGCGCGGTCTATCGCACGCAAGGCAATTACAAGGACGGCAACGGCACCGAGATCGGCAACACCGGCAACCAGGTCGAGAGTGGCCTGATGAAGCTCACGGTGCGTCCCGCCCTCGGCCACGAGGTCAAGTTCGGCGCCATCTTCCAGGACTATCAATACGATGTCGGCCAGTTCAACAGGGGCCCCGTCGCGACCGCCGCCCAGCGCGCGCTCTATCAGGGCTCGTCGGTCTACGCCTCCGATGCCAAGAACTACACCGGCACGATCACCTGGAATTACGCGCTGCCGAGCGACAATTTGTTCGACTGGCACATGTCAATCTATGGAAACCGCGTCGATAACGACCAGACCAAGACCTACCACTATTCGACCTCGGGTGCGGCTCTGTGCGGCACCGGCAATTTCGGCAACAACATCTCCGGCTGCGTCGGCGACAAGCGCGGCTATGTCCTCAATACCTACGGCATCGACGCCAACAACACCACGCGGTTCAACGTCGGTGACTGGCGCAACGCACTCACAGTGGGCTTCGATGCGTTTCAGGACGATGTGATCACGACCGACAGCCGCGGCAATTCCAACATCACCACGCCGAGCGGCATCCGCACCGTGTCGGGCGGATTCCTGCAGTTGAAGCAGAACTACAGCACCTGGTTCGAGGCCGTGAGCGCGATCCGTTACGATCGCTACGATCTGGAGTCGGGCAAGACCAACGGCAGCGGCGACCGCTTCTCGCCGAAGATCACCCTTGGCGTCACGCCCGTTCCCGGCTTCCAGCCATATGTCAGCTACGCCGAAGGCTATCGCGCTCCCTCGATCACCGAGACCGTGATCTCAGGCGCGCATGCGACCGGTGGCGGGCCGGCCTTCTTCCCCTGTCCTGACGGGACCGTCGGCCTGTTCTGCTTCCTGCCCAATCCGAATCTTCGTCCCGAAGTCGGCGAGAACAAGGAAGTCGGCATCAACCTGAAGTACGACAACATCTTCAGCGCCAGTGACTCCTTCCGCGGCAAGATCAACCTGTTCCGCAACGACGTCAGCGATTACATCGACCTCGTCGCCTCGACGCCGGTCCCGACCGGGTTTGGCTCGTTCAGTCAGTTCTACCAGTACCAGAACATCGCGCAGGCCCGCATCCAGGGTTTCGAGGCGGAGACGATGTACGATGCCGGCAGCTGGTTCATCGGTGTCGCCGGCCACTACATCCAGGGCAAGAACGCCGTCACCAATGTCGGGCTCGCGACCATCACCCCGCGCAAGGTCGTCACGACCGGCGGCGTCCGCCTGCTCGACCGCACGCTGATCCTGACGGCGCAATGGGCCTCGTTCGGTGCCAACAACGACGTACCCGCCGGCTATTTGCCCGCGACCGGGTACGAGCTGGTCAATCTGTACATGACCTACAACGCAACGAAGGACATCGTGTTCTCGGCGTCGATCGACAATCTCTTGAACCAGTACTACCGGCCTTACGCCATTCCCGGCACGTCGACCGACGGCACCACGCAGAACGACGTGCTGTGGTCGAGCCCCGGACCGGGCCGGGTCTACAAGGCCGGCATGAAGATCCATTTTGGAGGTGCGTAGCGCCAGCTTCGCAGCACCACATCTCCGCCGGGCCGCGCTGATGCTCCAGCGCGGCTCCGGCGCGTTTCGTTTTGATCAAAAGGAGAGACTTTGATGTTCATCGCCATGAATCGTTTCCAGGTGAAGAAGGGCGCGGAGACCGCGTTCGAAACCGTCTGGGCCACCCGTGAATCCTATCTCGGCAGCATGCCGGGCTTCGTCGAGTTTCACCTGCTGAAGGGCCCGGAGGCCGAGGACCACACGCTTTATTCGTCGCACACCACCTGGGTCGACAAGGCGGCGTTCGAGGCCTGGACGCGCTCGGACCAGTTTCGTCGTGCCCATGCCCGCGCCGACAACTCGACCGGCGAGAGCCTGTATCTCGGCCATCCCAAGTTCGAAGGCTTTGAGGTGATCCAGAGCGAGCGCAAGGCCGCGGCCGCCTAGATTGCAATGGCAGAGGAGCCGGACATGTTGAGCACCGATCTTGCCGATCTCAGGGTCCATATGGCCGACAATCCGGGTGCTGTGATCGAGGACGTTGCGCGCGAGCGCAAGGTCACCCCGCGCAGCGTGATCGAGGCGCTGCCATCCTCCATGGTGCGGATCGGTGGCGGCGAGCACTTTGCCGCCGCCATGCTGGACATCGCGGAGTGGGGCGAGGTCACGCTGATCGTGCACACCGATGACGCGATCTTCGAGTTCACGGGCGCTGTTCCTGCGGGCGAGATCGGCCGCGGCTACTTCAACCTGATGCAGCCGAAGGGTCTGCACGGCCATCTTCGCCACGAGCGCTGCGCTGGCGTCGCCTTCGTCGAGCGCCCGTTCATGGGCAAATCGTCGGCCTTCGTCGCGTTCGTGAACGCCGACGGCGGCATCATGTTCAAGATCTTCGTCGGCCGCGACGAGACAAGGGCGCTGCGGACGGATCAGCTGGCGCGGTTCCGGCAGCTCGCGGCCCGGATCGCGGCGCAGCCGGCTGCGTAGCTTTCTTTTGTTGTCGGGAGATCAGGATGCAAGGCAAGTCCAGGCTTCGGCAAATGGTCGTTGCAATCGCGCTGGTGCCGACACCGGCCTTCGCGATCGACGAAGCCCTGTTACCGCGCAATCTGTCGCCCTGGGGCATGTTCGTCAGCGCCGACATTATCGTGAAGACGGTGATGATCGGGCTCGCTGTCGCCTCGCTGGTGACATGGACGGTGTGGCTCGCCAAGACCATCGAGCTGCGCCGCAAGGGCATGCTCGCCTTGCAGCGGACGCGCGGGCTCGAAGGCAACATGACGCTGGCTGAGGCATCGTCACGGGCCGGTGACGCGCACGATGCCGTTGCCCAGCTGATCCAGTCCTGCGCCAGGGAAGCCGAGCTCTCGGGCGGCATCCTCGACGACGGCCTTCAGGAGCGGGTGGCGCTGCGGCTCGAGCGGGTGGAGGCGGCGATGTCCAGGCAGATCGCGCGCGGCACCGGCGTGCTCGCGACCATCGGCGCCACTGCGCCCTTCGTCGGCCTGTTCGGGACCGTCTGGGGCATCATGAACGCCTTCATCGGCATCTCCGAGAGCCACACCACCAGCCTCGCGGTGGTCGCGCCGGGCATCGCGGAGGCGCTGCTCGCCACCGCGCTCGGGCTCGTCGCAGCGATCCCGGCGGTCGTGATCTACAATCACCTCGTCCGCGGCATCGCCAATTACCGCGCGTTGCTCGGCGATGCCTCGGCGCAGCTGATGCTGCTGGTCAGCCGTCAGCGCGACCACAGGGAGTTCCGCCTGGCGCGGGCGGCGGAGTAGGCCCATGGGTGCGAAGCTCGGCGCGCGCGCGGGATCGCCGCTCAAGCGCGGTGACCCGGATGATCTCCACGTCGTCAACGAGATCAACGTCACGCCGTTCATCGACGTGATGCTGGTGCTGCTGATCATTTTCATGGTGGCAGCCCCACTCGCCACCGTCGATATCGGTGTCGAGCTGCCCGCGACCGCAGCCGAGCCGGCGCCGCGGCCGGACAAGCCGACCTTCGTGACGGTGAAGCCGGATCTCACAATTGCCGTTGGCGAGGACACGATGGCCCGCGACGGTCTCGCCGCCGCCCTCGATGCCGTCATCAAAGGCCGTAAGGACGAGCGCATCTATCTGCGCGCCGACAAGGCCGTCTCCTACGGCGACCTGATGGAGGTGATGAACACCCTGCGTAACGCCGGCTACCTCAAGGTTGCCCTCGTCGGCCTCGATGGACGCAACTGATGGCCGCGAACGCCTTTGCCCTGCACGAGCCGCTTCGAGAGCGCGAGACCGCGCGCTGGGGCGCATCGGCGGTGGTGGTCGTGGCGTTGCACATCGCCGCCGCACTGCTGGCGATGAATTGGATCAGGTCGCAGCCCGAGCAAGGTGTCAACATGCCGGCGATCCTCATCGACATGACGCCGGAGACATCGGCGCCGCAGTCGACACCGCTCGATATCGCGCCGGGCCCCGTGATGGAGCAGGCGGATGCGTCGCCGCCGGAGCCGATGCAGCAGCAGGCCGTCGAAGAGACGATCGCGCCGACGCCGCCGCAGGAAAAGCCGGACGTGGTTGCGCCGCCGGAGCAGAAGCTGGAGCCGGCTCCGCCGAAGCCCGAGCCGGTGCAAGTCGCGCCCGTGGAGAAGCCGGCACCGGCAAAGCCTCGGGTGGTACGTCCCGATGCTCGGAAGCCGTCGGATGCGCCGCCCGCGCCGCGCACCAGCGCGCCGCCACGTGCCGAGCGCCAGGCTCCGCTGGCATCCGCCGTGAGTGCCGGCTCAGTTGCTTCGGCGATGGCAACCTATTATCAGCGCGTGCGTGCGCACCTCATGCGCTTCCACCAGTATCCGACGAGTGCGAATGGTCAGAGGGGCGTGGTCAAGCTGAGCTTCACGCTCGGCCGTGGCGGTCAGGTGCTGTCCAGCCGCCTCGGGGGCTCTTCGGGTGTGGCGGTGCTCGATGCCCAGGCCATGGCCATGGTGCGTCAGGCCCAGCCATTCCCGCCGGTGCCGTCCGAAATCACTTATGCGACGATTCCCATCAACGTGGGCGTCGCGTTTGGTAATTGATTTGCGACGAACTCCTCCCCCGCGCGAAGCGGGAGAGGAGCATAGCGTCAGCCTATTTCGCCTTCAGGAAATCCGCGACCTCGAGCAGCATGAACTCGTCGTCATCGGCCTTGTTGGGATCGCGGCTGGAGGAGAACGGCAGATTGTTGTCGTTGCCGACGATGATGTGGGTGTCGTCGACGCGATCGACGTTCTCGATGGTGAAGAACGGGAAGGTGTAGACGCCGTCGTTGAGCGGCTTCCTCGCCTTCTTGTCGGGATCCTTGATCTTCAAGAGGTCGATATAGCCGATCTTGCGCACGGGCTTGCCGACATTGGCCTCCGTGAGCTCGATCTTGTAGATGCGCTTGAACTTGGCGAGATCCGGGAAGCAGTTCTCGCCGCGCTGGCCTTGCGGGCAGGCCTTGTCCGCCGTGCCTTCGCCGTTGTCGCGCTCGATGATGAGGCCGGAGGCCTGATCGATCATGTTGAAATCGCCGATGGCGTTGCCGTTTTGCTCGAACACATACTGCCAGTAACGGCCGGTGAACTTCTCCGCAGCGACGTCGAATTCGAGGATGCGGGAGGCTTCCTTGCCGTCGACCTTCTCCCAGTCCTTCTTCTCGGCGTCCCACAGCGGTCCCTCGAGCAGGCCGTAGAGGAACTTGCCGTCCTTGGAGGACGCAAAGCCCTCATAGCCCTTGGAGCGGCGGATGTTGACGTTGGTGTAGGTCGCGCCCGGCGCGCCCGGCGTCGCCACGGCCCAACTGTCCGGCGACCACACCGGCTTGCCGTCAGCAACCGTATCGAACACGGCCAGGATCTTGCCTGATTTGTCGGCCTTCAGGATGTAGGGACCGAACTCGTCGCCGATCCAGAAGGTCTCGCCGATGATCTGGAAGCCTTCGGTGTCGAAGTCGGAGCCGGTGAGATAGCGCTTCTGCGTGTCCTCGTGCACGATGCGGAACGGGACCTTTTTGTCGGGATCGTGCAGGAAGATCGTCTCCAGCCGCTCGATTTTGCCGCCGGCCCAGTCCATCTTGTAGCGGTTGAGGTACAGCATCGAATCCGGCGAGTTGGCGCGCGCGCCCATGCCGTTGTCAGTGATGACCCAGAAGCTGCCGTCGGGCATGGTCTTGATGCCGGAATGGCCCTGGAGCGGCTGGCCCTTGAACGGCAGCGACAGGCCGGTCGCGCGCTCATAGGACTTGCCCATCACGGTGCCGAGCGCGTCGACCCGCTTGCCGGTGGTGTATTTCCCTGAAGTCTTGAGATCGGCGGGGGCATCGGCGGGGGCGTCGATGAAGGTGGCGGCCGGCATCACCACGTGGCCGGCGAGCTTGGCGGGGAATTCACCTTCGCTCTGCGCGAGCGCTGGGCTCGCGGCGAGAATGATCGTTGCGACGGTGGCAAGAAAAGTCGCGCGCATGTGCGTCTCCTGTTGGCGGACGCACGCGTTATGCGGATCGCGTGTTGCAGTTTTGTGAAACCGGGCCAAACGCCGCAGCCGCGATCTACTCCTTTACCGCGCCGGTCAGCGAGGACACGTAGTAGTCCACGAACAGCGAGTAGAAGATCGCGACCGGCAGCGAGCCCAGCAGCGAGCCTGCCATCAGCGCCCCCCATTGGTAGACATCGCCGGTGACGAGCTCGGTCAGGATTGCGACCGGCACGGTCTTGTTGGCGCCGCTCTGGATGAAGGCGAGCGCGTAGATGAACTCGTTCCAGGACAGCGTGAAGGAGAAGATGCCGGCGGAGATCAGCCCGGGCACCGCGAGCGGCAGCGTGATCCGTCGCAGGATCTGGAGGCGTGTTGCGCCGTCCACCAGCGCGCATTCCTCGAGCTCGTAGGGGATCGACTTGAAGTAGCCGATCAGCAGCCAGGTGCAGAACGGCACCAGGAAGGTCGGATAGACCAGGATCAGCGCCAGCGGTGAGTCGAACAGGCCGAACTGCACAACGACGGTGGCGAGGGGAATGAACAGGATCGACGGCGGCACGAGATAGGCCAGATAAATGCCGAGGCCCACATAAGGACTGCCGCGGAAGCGCAGGCGCTCGATCGCATAGGCAGCGAGCGTGCTCGCGATCAGGGACAGCGTGGTCGAGCCGATCGCCACCAGCATCGTCGTCTTGAGCCAGCGCGGATAGGCAGTGTCGAACAGCAGATGCTTGATGTGGGCAAGCGTCGGCGAGGAGATCCAGAACGGATTGTGGTCCTTGTAGTTCATCAGCTCCGCGTTCGGCTTGAACGAGGTGATCGCCATCCAGTAAAACGGGAACAGCAGGATCAGCACGAAGCAGCCGAGCGGCAGATAGATCATCATCAGCCGCCGCAGCCCGGAATCCCAGGCCATGGTGTCAGGTGCCGCTTTCGCGTCGGCCACAGCGGCGGTTTGCGCGACGGTATCAGTCATTGGCCTCTCCCTGCTGCCATTTGCGGCGCGCCAGGCCGAAATAAGAGAACAGCGTCGCGAAGATCAGGAACGGGATCATCGATACCGCGATCGCCGCACCTTCGCCGAGTTCGCCGCCGGCGATGCCGCGCTGAAACGCCAGCGTCGCCAGCAGATGGGTCGAGTTGACGGGCCCGCCGCGGGTGATGGCGTAGACCAGCTGGAAGTCGGTGAAGGTGAAGATGATCGAGAAGGTCATGACGATGGCGAGGATCGGCATCATCATCGGGAAGGTGATGTAGCGGAAGCGCTGCCAGGCGCTGGCGCCGTCGAGCATCGCGGCCTCGTAGAGCGAGGGCGAGATGGTCTGCAGGCCCGCGAGCAGCGAGATCGCGACGAAGGGAATGCCGCGCCAGATGTTGGCGGCGATCAGCGAGAAGCGCGCCGGCCAGGGCGAGCCGAGGAAGTCGACATTGCCCGATCGCCAGTGCAGCACGTCGACCAGCAAATAGGAGATGATCGAGAATTGCGGATCGTAGATCCACCAGAACGCCAGCGCCGAGAGCACGGTCGGCACGATCCAGGGCAGCAGGATGATCGCACGCAGGATGCTCTTGAACGGAAAATGGTTGTTGAGCAGCAGCGCGAGCCAGAAGCCGAGCGCGAACTTCCCGAAGGTCGCGATGCCGGTATAGACCACGCTGTAGAACACGGCGTTCCACCACAAGGGATCGGTGAGCAGATACTGGAAATTCTCCAGGCCCACGAAGACGCCGCGCCGGCCGATCGTGGTGTCGGTGAAGGCGAGCCAGATGCCGAGGCCGAGCGGGTAGGTCAGGAACACCGAGAGCAGCCCGATCGCGGGCGCCAGGCACATTACGATCAGGAACGGCTTGTAGTCGAACAGCCGCACCAGCCAGTTCGGCTGCCGCTGGGCAAGTACGGGAGAGGAAAGTGTCGTCACGGACATCAGTGTGTTGTCCTATCGTTGAACGTCACCACACCGTCATTGCGAGCGAAGCGAAGCAATCCAGTCTGTCGCCGCGGCTGCAGTCTGGATTGCTTCGTCGCAAGTGCTCCTCGCAATGACGACGGCTCTATCGTCGCGCGTTACCGCTGCCGCCGGAAGTACCGCTTGCAGCGCTGCTCGGCTTCCGCGGCGGCGGCCTCCGGCGTGGCCGCACCGGTCGCAACGGACGCGCACATCTGAATCAGCACGTAGTCGGCGCTGACGGCTCCGGTCGCCGTCGAGATCGGGCCCTTGTAGCCGTCATAGTAAGTGCTGTTCATCGTGTCCTTGAACAGCTTCACCTTGGGATCCTGCGACCACACCGCGGCCTCGGCATAGGCGGCCAGCGGCTGCGACCAGTAACCGGAATTGGCATTGAGCCAGGGCTCGTACTGGTCCTTTTCCAGCATGTATTGCAGGAAGGCCTTTGCGGCGTTGGGGTACTGGCTGTGCTTGAACACCATCGCGTTGAGTGTCAGGCCCGCCATCGGAGAGACCTTGGCCAGGCCCTTGGGCAGCAGTTGATGCTCGCTGTCCTCGGCGATCGCCTTGGTCGCCGGGTCGTTCTTGAGCGAGAAGTACAGCGAGACGCCGTTGGCGGTCAGGGAGATCTCCTGCGAGGAATAGGCGCGGTTGTTGCTGACGTCGTTCCACGACGGCGTGCCGGCGATGAAGGTCGGGTAGATCTGCTTGACCCAGTTCAGCGCCGAGATGGTCTCCTTGCTGTTGATGACGACATTGCCTTCCTCGTCGAGCAGGGAAGCATTGTGCGACCACAGCGCCCAATTGGCGAAGCCGTTGCCGTCGCCCTTGGCGTTGCCTAGCGCGAAGCCGGCTGGTTTGCCGGCCTTGTGCAGCTTCTGGCACAGGTCGAGGATTCCGGCATGGTCTTCCGGCACCTTGTCGAAGCCGACCGATTGCAGGATCGACTTGCGGTAGATCAGTGGCCCCGCGGTTGCACCGAACGGCAGGCCGATCCAGGCGTCGCTCTTGTTCTTCTTGCCGTAGCGCTGCGCAAGCGGCAGCCAGCCGCCATAGCGCTTGCCGACATAGTCGGCGACGTCGGTCAGCTCGATCAGCTTGTCGACGTAAATGTGGGGAGCGTCGGAGAAGCCGATGATGATGTCGGGGCCCGCGCCGGAGTTCGAGGTGACCGCGGTCTGCTGGTTGATGTCCTCCCAGCCGACGAAATCGACCTTGACCTCGACGCCGGTCTCCTTGGTGAACTTTGCTGCATTGGCGCGGAACACGTCCTCGTCGGCCTGGACGAAGCGCACCGGGCGTAGCATGCGCAAGGATGCGCCCTTCTCGATCGCAAGCTTGGGCGCCGCCACGTCGGCGGCCTTGATTGTCGATGATGTTGTTTGCGCTGCAGCACCGGTGGCCGCGAGCGTTGCAGCGGACAGGCCCAGCGCCAAGGCATCACGACGTGTGATGTCGTTCCTCATCAGTTCCTCCCTATGATGTCCCCTTCCCGGCGTTGATCGCCGGTGAAGGGCCGTTTCGCCTCTGGCGCCTTGGCGCCGGCCGCCTAGCTGTTCGGCCCGCGATCCATGCTGACGGGTTGCCAGCGGCGGAGCGTGGTGTCTTGCAGCACCGACGGATTGACGCAGCTTACCGGCCACATGCCCTGAAGCACCAGTGACAATTCGTAGCCCACGCGGCGCTTGCGCGCTTCGTCAAACCGTGCCGAGGCCGAAGCGACGTGGGCGGTCAGCGTCACGTTTTCCATGCCGAGCAGGGGATTGTTGTGCGAGGGCGGCTCCTTCTCCAGCACGTCGAGCGCGGCGTGCGCGATCCAGCCTTCCTGCAGCGCCTTGATCAGGCTCTCCTCGTCCACGGTTGCGCCGCGCCCGGTGTTGATGAAGATCGAGCCCTTCTTCATCTGCCGAAAGTGCTTCTCGGTCAGCATGTGATGCACCTCGGGCCTTGCCGGGGCATGCATCGAGACGAAGTCGGATTGCGACAGCACCTCGTTCAGTGTCGCCGGGATCACGCCGTGATCGTACATCAGCGTTTCCTGGATGAAGGGATCGTAGGCCATCATGCGCAGGCCGAACGGCGCCGCGCGTTTCGCAACCGCACGCGCCACGCGGCCGAACGAGACGAAGCCGAGCGTCTGGCCCATCAGCCTCGGGACCTTGAGCAGCGCTGGCCGGCCCTCAGCCCAGCGGCCGCTGCGCACCATGCGGTCCTGCTCGACCAGGCGGCGGAAGCCGGCGAGCAGCAGCATCATGGCGTGGTCGGCGACCTCTTCGATGAAGGTGTCCGGAATGTTGGTGACGGGAATGCCGCGCGCGGTGGCGGCCTTGACGTCGACGCTGTCGACGCCGACCGAGCCAAGCGTGATGACCTTGCAGGTCTGCAAGCTGTCGATGATGGTCTTGGTGATCGGGATGCCCTTGGCATAGATGGCGTCCGCGGTCTTTGCGGCGGCGATGAACCCCGCCTCGTCGGCGGGAGCCTCGATGATCTCGGCGTCGATCGGATCGAGCGCCTCGCGCTCAAAGGAATAGTCGCTGCCCGCGACCGTGAAGCTCGCGCCCTTCGGCGTCACCACCCTGTATTTCGGCATTTTCTCGCTCCCGATTTGGTTTGTCGGTTCTTGTTGTGACCCGTCTCCGCGGGCGGGCCTTTGCGTCTTTTACGCGAAATCGGAGCGGTCGCGTACAATCGTTGGTTGCCGGTGCGGAGATAAATTGCCGTTTTTTGCGGCTGCGTCCGGGCTTCTACGGAGGCACGTAAGTAACTTGCTAAGGCTCTCTCCCTAAAAGTTATTTCGATTTCGATCGATCTGTCGCGCGCCCGTATCCCATTATTGCCGGAGCTAATCGTGAAATTGAGCAATCTGAAGATCGCCCCGAAGCTCGGCATCCTTGTCGGCGTCACCTTGTTCGGCCTGTGCATCTCCGGTGTCCTCGCCGGCTATCTGATGAAGCGCGAGATGGTGAATGCGCGCATCGATCAGGCCAAGGCGATCGTCGAGCTGGCACGCAACTATGCGGGCGCTCTGAAGAAGCGCGTCGACGCCGGCGAGCTGACGAAGGACGCGGCGATGGCCGAGCTTCGCCGCTACGGCAATTCGATGACCTACGACAACGGCGCGGGCTATCTGTTCGGTACGTCGTATGAAGGCATCACGCAGCTCGCGCCGGATCCCAAGCAGATCGGCACCAACCGCATGGATGTCGTGACCAACGGCCGCAAGCTGTCGGTCGAGCTGATGGACGGCGTCAAGGCCAACGGTTCGATCCTGCTGCATTATGAATACATGAAGCCCGGTCAGCCGACGCCGATCCGCAAGATCGGCTACGCGGTGGCGGTGCCCGGCTTCGACATGTATCTCGGCACCGGCGCCTATCTCGACGACATCGACGCCAAGATGGGTCCGGTCTATTGGCTGCTCGGCTTTGCCATGCTCGGCATTTTCATTGTCGCCGGCAGCGTCGCCTGGCTGATCGGCCGCGGCATCAGCCGCCCGCTGGCGCTGCTTGGCGCCCGCATGAAGGATCTCGCCGACGGCAAGCTCGAGGGCGACATTCCCGGCGTTGGCCGCGGCGACGAGGTCGGCGCGATGGCCTCCACCGTCCAGATCTTCAAGGACAACGCGGTCCGCATCCGCGACCTCGAAAGGACCGAAGCCGATGCCAAGGAGCGCGTCGCGGCGGAACGTCGCAGCGCGATGGAAGGCATCGCCAACGACTTCGAACGCAGCGTCAACGGCATCGTCCGCTCGGTCTCCTCGGCCGCGGCCGGCATGCAGACGACGGCGCAGTCGATGACCGCGACCGCCAGCGACGCCTCCTCGCGCGCGGCGACGGTCGGCGCTGCCTCGCAAAAAGCCTCCGGCAATGTCGGCACGGTTGCGGCGGCCGCCGAAGAGCTGTCGAGCTCGGTTGCGGAAATCTCCCGCCAGGTCACGCGCTCGACCGAAGTCGCCAGCCGCGCCGTCAGCGACGCCGAGCGTACCAATGCCACCGTTCAGGTGCTCTCGACCGGCGCCGAGAAGATCGGCGAAGTTGTCAAGCTGATCCATTCGATCGCCGCGCAGACCAATCTGCTCGCGCTCAACGCCACCATCGAGGCGGCACGCGCCGGTGAATCCGGCCGCGGATTCGCAGTCGTCGCCTCCGAGGTCAAGGCGCTGGCCAACCAGACCGCCAAGGCGACCGAGGAGATCTCCGCGCAAGTCGCGGCGATGCAGACCTCGACCAGCGACGCGGTCACGGCCATCTCCGGCATCACCCAGACCATCGCCGAGATGAGCGAGATCACCGCCGGCATTTCCGCATCGATCGAGCAGCAGGGCGAAGCGACCCGCGAGATCGCCCGCAACATCCAGTCGGTCGCGGCCGGTTCGAACGAGATCAACGCCAATATCGGCAGTGTCACCTCGGCCGCGGAAGCGACCGGCACCGCGGCAACCGACGTGCTCACCAACGCCCGCGAACTGGACAGCCAGTCCGGCGCGCTGCGCAGCGCCGTCGACGGCTTCCTCGCCAAGGTGCGCGCGGCGTAAGGCCAAACACTCGAAATT